>JAHEIV010000076.1 GCA_024639205.1 Deltaproteobacteria bacterium
GCGGCTGGAAGACTTTCTACTGGTACTGATCGGATTCAGCTGGTTTGCCCAAAATGCGGTTAAGAAGGAACTTGGTCTGTTTCTGAAAACACCGCTGAACCTCGCCATATTGCTGTACACGGTGGCCTGTCTGCTATCCACCTGTCTGGGCATCATAACCGGAAGGGTGGACCCCAAAACCGGCTTTTTTTTCGTTCTCAAGTACCTCGAGTACTTCATCCTTTTTTTCATGGTCGTCAATCATGTCCGTGACAGCGGGCAGGTCAAGCGCTTTATATTCTGTTTGCTGCTTACCTGTTTTGTCACCTGTATAATCGGAATGCTGCAGATCCCGGCCGGCGGCCGCGTCAGCGCCCCATTCGAAGGCCAGCGGGGCGAACCCAACACCTTCGGCGGCTATCTGTTGTTTATCGGCGCTGTAACTGCCGGCATGCTGTCGCAGGCAGAAACCACGAAAAAGAAACATCTGCTGATGGCAATACTCGTTGCAATACTACCGCCGTTTTTGTTCACCCTGTCCCGCTCGTCCTACCTGGGGTTTATCCCGGCATTGCTGGTGCTGGGCATCCTGATGAAAAAAAGGGTCATTGTTATCGGTATCTTTATGGTTTTACTGGCCGTCAGCCCGCTTTTAATGCCGCTTCAGGTCAAAGACCGCATTCTTTATACCTTCAACCAGCCAAAACACCACCGGCAGATCCAGGTGGGAGACATCCGAATCGACACCTCCACTTCGGCGCGTATCCGAAGCTGGAAGGAGGCCCTTGCGGACTGGACCAGGCACCCAATTCTCGGTTACGGTGTCACCGGCTACAAGTTTGTCGATGCCCAGTACCCGAGGGTTTTGACCGAGACCGGCATCGTAGGGTTGCTGGCCTTCCTTTATTTGTTGTACTGCACGGGTAAGGTAGCGGTGGAAAATCTTCTGTTGCTGAAAGACCCGCTGTTTCGTGGAATAACGATCGGGTTTTTATCGGGCTTCACCGGTTTGTTGTTTCATTCTTTCGGGGCCAACACGTTTATTATCGTGCGAATCATGGAACCATTCTGGTTTTTGGTAGGACTGGTAGTCGTGCTTCCGGTAATTGAAAGACGGGCGGCTGCAAGTGCTTCCGATGCGGTTTCGACCGCGGCTGCCCCGATGCTTGCGGTCGGGTCTCTACCGGACGGTTAAGGAGCGGATAGCCTTACCGTAAAGCTGTAGAAACCGCATGCCGTATAGGAGCCAGCGATGGCCGCTGCGGCGGGCAGGAAATACCTGGCGCAACACATCCGGTCGGGGAAACAGGTGTTCTGTCTGGTAGTGTAGTCGATTTTTCACACCGCCATCGATTTCAAATAGAAAAAGCGGTGCCCATTCAGCAAGGGCACCGCTTTTTTTTCTTTGTTTCAGGAGATATTTCTGGAGACTGCTGAGCACCGGCATGCCGGACCGATCCGGATGAATGGGAGCAGCGGTGGTGCCAAACAGATCGCGTAGCAGAAACAGGGCACCGGAGACGATATTAGCCTGGCCCATATACGCAGCCCGTTTCAGGCATTGGCGCCATTCCGCATCCGTCCACCCGGAGGTGACCAGCCGCAGATCGACCAACCATATCAGGCAGGCAGCAAAATGCTTGATGGCGTGCATTGTCAGATAAATTACTTCATCGTGGGGCATCAGTCGCCGCGCCGGGCAGTCGTCAATCACAAAGCCCGCGCTATCCCGGAATATTTCTTCCTGGTCGACGGCCAGCAGGTGCCGGCGGCTGTGGATTCTGTCCGCCCAGAACAGATGTGTGCGCAGATCCAGCTTGGTGGTGCCTTTTCGATAGGACCCGGGATATAGGCGGTCTTTGCGGTATTCGAGCTGCACCAACAAATCTTCGACACGCGTATGGTCTTCGGCCATAATCCATAGATCGATGTCATTCATCGGCCGCAGCCCGATATCGCCATAGCGGTCCAGCAATGCCATGCCCTGCAGTACTCTAAACGGCAAATCCCGGCGGTTCAGGGCCTTCTGCACGATCTTCAGCTCGTAAAGCAGTCGCAGATTGTCACCGGCAATTTTGTAGTATTCGATTTCAACCCGATCGCGAAGTGGTTCGGGGATTCGATTCAGCAGGCCGGCTTTGCGAAGATGTTGGTAGAGCAAGCCAGTCATGCCTTCCCGAACTGCCGACTGCAACAAAGCGTTGCTGTGCGGCAGCTTCTCTACAAGCCGCTGCAAACGCCGGTTGCGGTCATTATTGGACCCCGGTGTAGTGCTGCAGTGAATAAGGATTTCCTGAATATCCGCTGTCATGGGCGGTCCTTTTCATCCCGACTGTATTTTTCAGAAAGATCCGCCACCCGGCGCAAGGCATCCTTGACGGTCGGAAAAGTATCCGGGAATTTTTCCAATGCAAACCGGGCGATGTCATTCAGGGTTTGCCTGCCGTCCATCTGCTGCAAAATAAAACGATCGATGCGGCCGGAGGTTCCCAGCTGCGGTGCAGACAAAGAATCGCGTTTGTGAAGATTTTGCAGCCCGAGCGGTTTTGCAAAAAAGGTCGATTGCCTGAATTCGGCCTTCAGGCGGTTCGAGCCCCTGTTTTGAAAGATCTTGGAATTCCACCACCAGACGTAGTCATTGCCTGCATAAACAGCCCGTAATGAAACGCTCACCGTATCCCCGGTTTCAAGGGCCACCGCTTCGGGCCACGGGAAGAACGCCTGACCGTATACGGTTTCGGCATTGCCGGGGCCGCTTGAAAAACCGGTATCTTCGAGCAGATCGGTGTCAAACCACACCGCAAACCCGTGGGCTTCGCTTCCCCTTTCAATTTCCAATTCAACGCTGCCCTGCACACCGGCCTGCTCGATCGTACGATAGTCCAGAGATGCCCACAGCGCCGGCTGAGACAGCAAGTCCTGTTTCTGAAAGGAGGCTTTGCGCCAGAGGTGAAAAAGACAATCGACGGCAGGCTGCATCTGAATTCCGAAGGGCGAGTCAACCCAGGGATGCCGATACGCGTCCATCAAGTCAGGTGCGGAGACGATCGAAATGTAGAGCTGATCCCGTTGTGGGACTACTGTGCCCGAGCCGGACAGCAGGCGGTCGCGTGCGTCGATGATCGATGGGATGTGGTTTTGAAATAAAGGCAGCACACCTCTTAGATCCGATACAATGATGTCGACCGGTTCCGGCAGGGCAAGTTCGGCGGAGCGTTTCTGATAAAAACGGATTTTATCGGACCAGCCGTTCGCAGCGCATATCTCTTTTGCCAGATGGACGGCACTGTCCGGTTCGACCGCATACACTTTTTGGGCTCCGCACTGACAGGCGAGAAGAGCCAGAATACCTGTTCCGGTGCCGATATCAAGGACCACTTTGTCGGAATCGATCAGTTTGCGCAACGCGCCGGCGTAAGCTTCCATGCGGGATGCGTCTGCGATCATCTTTCCATAGGCGAAAAGGTCATAGGTCATGGCAACATCCGTTCCGAATCCGTTCCGATTGATTATCCCTTCCCAATACGATACGGTTGGGTCATGTCGATCCAAAACGCACTCGACTTTATCCAGCAAGTAGAAAGCCGGCCGGCACTGAAAGACAACGTCCGGCGGGTGGTCATCGTCCAGGGTCTGTCCGGCATCGTGCAGATCGGCTCGGATCGGCAACTGATTTTCGATGAGCGGGAATTGCGCAGTGCTTTTGCCATCGATTGGACGATGCGTGCACTGCATGCCACATCCCGCTCGAACCGTTGAAGCTTGCGAGATCGCACGAGCACTTCGCGAAATTCTTCAGCTGTCCGCCAGATATGAATTCAACCAACCATGTAAGCGCATACCCGATGCAAGTTGCGCAGGTTGCAATTGTAACCGAACGGATCGAGTCATCATGAGCAGAAAAAGGTTCCCCCTTCGGGCGATCCCGAGGCGCCCCGTTGCATCGTTATCCGGGGCTTGCGGTAAGTCAGGTGCAGCTGTGCCCCTGAATGCCCTGCAAATGGACGATTCGATCTCGTGAAGTTTACAAGTTCGCTCGAACACTTCATCCATCCACGCTCCCGGGAACCGGTTCCACGCCGCAGGTCTTTATTCTTTCGGCAAGATTACGGTATGTGGTCCCAAGATCCCGGCCCTCCAGGATAAATTTCCGGTAGAACAGATCCGGTGCCGCTAAAAATACGGGCAGCGCTAAGCCCTGCATGATTTCGAACTGCTGCCCGATGGTCTGTTTAATTCTCTTTTCATACATTCGACAGCCCAGCTCATCCGCCTGGACTGAACGCTGTGAGGCGGTCTTGCCGGCGGGCCCTGTGACCAGCGAGAGGATGGTTTCCGCTGAAAGCACGCCGCTATCCAGAGCGAACCGGATACCTTCACCGGTAATCGGATGCACCATGTCTGCGGCATCCCCCACCAGGCATGCCCGGCGGGTAGCGATTCGACGAAATCCGGTCCAAAGGGGAACGGGGTGGGCCCGCATTTGTACCGAACGGATACTGCCGGCCGGGAGGCTGCGTTCGAGAAAATCGTGCATATCCCGGCGGGTCGGATATGGCTTGCACCACGACCCCATCCCACAGCTCAGCCAATCGCGTTTCGGGAATATCCATCCATAGCCCGAAGGGATACAAAAGTAATTGAACCGGACAGTGGAGTCAAAGCGCTCCATTGTCTTTTCATTGGTCCGAACCAACGCATCGATGGCCATTCCCGCCGCAGACCGGTGATTCAATCCCAAGAAGCGGGCCGAACGGCTGTTTGCGCCGTCGGCTCCGATGAGAAATCCGGCCTGGATTTTTTCACCCCGCGGTCCGCAGACTGTCAGGCCGTTGCCGGCCTCGTCGATTCGCTCCACAGGCCAGTCGTCTTTGAGTGTGACATCGCCGTTTCCTTCGTGCAAAGCAGCTTGGATCAGCTCTTGGTCAAAATGCTCCCTGTCCACCAGGATCACGGGCTTATCGAGTGCTGCTTCGATATCGGGTTTTGCGTAGTTATGGCACAGGCGAATTTTGCCGGCCCTGGATGCAACCGTTGGGGAAAACCACCTTTGGAGCCGCTCGAGGGTAGCGGCTGATATGGCGCCGCCGCAGGCTTTGGGCCGCGGCATCTTTTCCTTCTCCAGAACCGCCACCTTCAAACCGCTTTTAGCCAATCGCAGAGCAGACATGCCGCCGGCCGGACCCGCACCGATGATTATCACATCAACTTTCATCGGTTTCCTCCACTGCTGAGCCCGTTTCCGGCTTGAAAAGGGATGATTCGATATCTTCTTTCTTTGCCCAGATGTGACCGAACCACAAATAGGCCTTCGCTTCCGGTGGTCGTAACGGATCATAGACGATTTTGATGTGGTTGATCGCCTGGCTGATCAGCGAAAAACGATCCGGTCCGCGCAGGAGCGCTTCCACAATCAGGTTTTCCGGCCAGAGCTGCGGCGTGTCCGGCGGTTTGATGATTTTCTCCCAATCGATGATGGCATTACTTTTCTCCGGTGAACACATCCCGCTGTCGGTTAATTCCTCCAGAAAGTCAGCCCAGGCATCCCGCCGGTTCGAACCCGACTCGACCAGACATTCCAGCCCCACCCCGGGAGCAGTCCGGCGGCCGACATCCATGCAGAAAACCAGCTGCTCCAGCCGATCGTATAATGGGTCTACCAGTTCGGCAAACCGGTTCTGGGATCCGGGCCAGCCGATGTCGTGAAAAAAATGCGGCCACTGCTGTGCAGACAGGCCTTTAATATTTATTCGAACCATATCCTGTTTTCGAGCAAGCATTAATCCGATGTGTGAAATGCGCGCTTCGGTCGGGCAGTGATCCGAACAGCGCTTCAATGCAGTTTGCAGTGTTTGCAGCGCACTGCGGGGTGTGACCGGGTCCAGTGCCGCCAACACGTCCACGATCAGGTCATCTAGGCTAAAGCGACCTGATTCCGGGGGCCGCAGCTGGAGAAAAATAGAAGGGATGGGCGCATCGCCGATATGATGGTGGATATCGAATTCCAGCCACATTTCCGCTACCCAGCGATGAAAACTCGACGAAGGGCGGCGCCACTGCCGGCAGATTTGTTCGATCTGCTTCCAGGCAGCATGCTGCTTCCAGCCGGACTGTTGAATGTGCGCGATCAGCAGCTCCGGCTCTCCTTGATCGTGGCGAATACACTGATGAAGATCTACCTGCCGGCGGTCCGGCGACAGACGGCACTCGAGGCCTCCATGGTAAATGGGAACCAGCCGGCTGGCGGTTTGTCTGATATTGGCCCACATTTCCGGCATGACCAGTTCCTTTGGCATGAAACAGTCGATGACCCCCAGTAGATGGTTAAACGAATGTTTCATCGACAGCCGTCGGCGTTTCAATTCTGCTGGATTGCAGCGAGCGAAAATCGGCGAGGATGGTCCGGCATAGTGCGGCAATCCGGCCCAGCTCGCGTCGAAAGGTAACCAATCGCAGGGGGATCCGAGAGGCGATGCGGGCAAGCAGTTCGAACTCCTTTATCAGGTCGGAGCGCCCAATCAGCGGGAACCGGTAAAGTTGGGCTGCGAGCGCTATCATGGCATCTCTTGCGGATACAGATGTAACATACGGTTGTGTGCAATCACCGATCGACTCGCCGGTGTAGATGGCGGCAAGTGGTACCGGCATCGATTGAAACCGGCCCCAGCCGTCGATAAGGTCGAGATAGCGTTTGGGGTAGGATGCGGAGTCGGGCACGATCCGGGGTAGATCTTTGCTGACTTCGGCAATGGCGGGAATCGATGCCGGCCATAAGTTGATGCGCGGATAACCCGGCTGCACCATCAAGCCATCCGTCCGGGGCAGCAGGACCAATACGTCGTCGGTTATAACCGGAAAACCCAGACGCGCGAAGACAGCGGCCGTGGTTGATTTTCCACCGCCACCCGGTGCCATCAGGGCTACGGCATGCCCGTCGATAGCCACCGCACTGGCGTGCAGACACAACCGGCCCCGAAGCCCGAGCGTGAAGCCGAGTATGTGACCGGTCAGGTAGGTGACGATGTCCTCAATGGAAAGGTCCGGGGGCCACCACGCCATGATGCGGGTTCCGGATCGATCGATAACGAAACTGGCACCGTCGTTGTATCTGAATTGGTAATATTCCCCTTCGGCCAGTATCCAGACATGCGCGAAGTTACCGTATCGATCCTTGTCGCTGGCATACCACAGCTTTTTCGGAAGCGATTGAAACCGGTTGAAAGAAGACTTGTCCAAGTCAATGCACAGATCGACTGCATCCGGACTGTCCGCAGGCATCAGGCCCGGCAACGGTTGACTGGTGCGAACCTGCAACCCGTAGACCTGGTAGAATTGCTCCATGCGTTACCGCCAGTTACCCGGGATAGCCCGGTTCACCGATGCTTTGCGACATCATTATTTCGACGTTTTGAGGTCATACGTTCCCAGATATTTAGACCCATCCGGGAGACCCTGGCCGCCGACCCCCTCGGTTAAACTGTTGATGTCTCCATACTCGCGCAGGCGGGGGGGATGATAGGCTTTTTTTCCGTCCTGCTCTTTTTGAGGATCTGCCATGATAACCTCCCTGTATTTTTGCTGTCGCCTGGTTCCAGGTATTGCAGCCAGCGGGCAAGGCGCAGCGGATGTGTAATTAGTGTGTGTTCGCCCGGACGTAGCTTTTGAGGCTGACCGGCAATTTTTCGATATCTTTGCATGTCGATAAAGGCTTCAAATTCGTCGGGGAGAAACGTATTCGTCATTTCGGCATCGGTTCTGCGCAACAGATGCTCGTAGTCCGGAAATCCTGTCAGCGGTGTCTTGGGACGCAATTGGACAGTGTCCGGCAGCATATCGCGACCGGCCCGTCGCAGCAGCAGCTTGTCCACGCACCAGGGAATCGCCGGCAGCTGAAGGCAAAATGAAATCAATCGCAGATCCAGGAACGGGTAGCGGAGTTCAACCGGGATGCCGGTTATTCCCGGATCGTATGATTCAAACATATTGTGCCATAGCGGGTGATTGAGCCCGTCAACCGCGGCCGATCGGGGAGTTTCGGCAGGATGGGGCCGGCTGTGGTAGGCCTGCCATTGCTGCTTCAGGTTCAACCGGCGCTCAAAATCATGATGCAGCCAGGGCGGGTATATGGGTTGCCGGGTTCTATGATTTTTCCCCAGCGCTTTTCGAACAGCCGTTCGCAGACCGATCGCCGGCATCCGGCGATGCTTTCTCCAATACTTGAATGCTTCCAGGGCGAGCACCGCCAGACGATTTGTTTGCAGCCACCCTTTCAGATCCGTAAAGCCCGGATGAAACAGCTCATCACCGCCATGGCCGCAGATGCCCACCCGGCAGGAATACCGGGAAGCAGTTGCTCCAGCCGAATCAGCCGGGGTGGTAAAACTGCTCTCCAGCAATGACCGCAAACCGTGTGCAGCTCCGAATACGTCACAGGGACCGTAGGCATCCAGATTCAACTGATGGACGGGTATACCGATGGTTTCGGCGGCTTGTTGTGAAAAAACCGCTTCTTGATCCGCTATCAGCCATTCATAGACAAATGTGAAGGCCCGCAAATCGAATTGATCGTATTGATCGGCCAGACATTTTCGTGCCACTGCGGCAATAGAAGTGGAGTCCAGTCCCCCACTCATGAGAATGCCCACCCGATCGGTCCGCAATCGATCGTTGACCGCCTGGTGGAATATCGTACTATATTCTTCGATACACGCGTCCGCCTGTTTAAACCGCCGGACTTGCTCCACCGGCAGGTTCCAGTATTTTCGGCACCGCAGGCTGGCGTTGGCGCCAAGTGTCAAGGTGTGCCCGGCTGGCAGCTTCTGAATGTCCTGAAATACGCTGATGCGCGGGTGGATGCTGAATCCGAAGAGTAAAAAGTCCGCCACGGCTTGCTCATCCAGAGAAGACGACACCTGCGGGTGTAGTTTCAGGGAATCTAGCGTGTTGCCGAAGATAACGCAATCTGCTGCCCGGCAGTAGTAAAATGGCTTGATGCCGAAATGATCCCGGGCACAGAACAGCTGTTGGCGAATGCCATCCCAGATGGCGAAGGAAAAATCGCCCTGCAAATGCTGCACGCAGTCACTGCCCCATTTGCGGTATGCGGCCAGCAAGAGCTCGACATCTGAAGGGTTGCGGCCCAGTTTTTCACATCCGGCGCCCAATGCCGCTATGAGTTCCTCACGGCAATCCACTCTGGCATCGGCCGTAATCCAGGTCCTGCCATCCAGGCTGCAGGGTTGCGCTGTTGCCGGTGTATCGATGCTGGTATGAAGCATGGCGTGACCCAGGCCGACATGGCCCTGGGACCATATCTGCTGACCATCGGGTCCGCGTTGCGTCATCTGCAAGGTCATCGATTGCAGCAGACGTCCGTCAACCGGCTTTCCCCGCAAATCGATAACTCCGACAATACCGCTCATCTTGCACCTGCGCCGGGTGTGAGTTGGCCAAGATCAAACGCTGCGTAAATGCTGTGCACAGACGGTATGTCATTTAAAACCGTGTTTCGATAGGTTACCCATGCATGCGCATCCAACGGTCCGGTGATGGTTCGAACACCCAGAAAAATTCGGGCATCTACACCGCAGCTTTGGAGCATGGACCACAGCAGGAGGGATTCCGCCAGACAGCCTGCCTGGTAAAAAGAGAGTTGACGGTTTGACAGGGTAACGGTTTGCGTGATCTGTTGCGCCCTGATGTCCGGTGTAGCCGAAGGCGCAACCCATTTCGAGACAAGGCCGGCCAGGCGACCGGCGAACGAATAAATCCGCTTGAAACCGAGCAGGTGCATGCAAAGAGCGGTGACAGGCAAGAAGAACAG
>JAHEIV010000077.1:0-552 GCA_024639205.1 Deltaproteobacteria bacterium
CCCACACCGTAAAACTGTTGTCGCGCATAAAGATCGATCCGTCGGAACCGCAGATGTGCACCTCGGCCGGAAGACCGGTGGGAGAAAAACAGGCTGTCGAGGCCTCAATGACACCGATCGAACCGTTTTTGAATTTTAGAATCGCCACCGCATTGTCTTCCACCTCGATGCGTTTGTGTAAGGTAAGGTCCGCAAACGCGCACACCGACGATACATCACCGTTCAGGTAGTAGAGCAGATCGATGGTGTGAATCGCCTGGTTCATCATGGCCCCACCGCCATCGAACTTCCAGGTGCCCCGCCAGGCTCCACTATCGTAATACTGCTGGGTGCGATACCATTTTATGTATGCATCTGCCAGGGTGATGCGGCCTAAACGCCCGGCGGTGACGGTTTTTTTAAACACCTGCGATGCTTCGTTGAACCGGCGCTGGAATATTCCGGCCAGCATCACCTTGTTGGCCTTGCAGGCGGCAATCATCTTGTCGATGCGCTCCAGGGTGATTTCCAGGGGCTTTTCGCACACGATGTGTTTGCCGGCGGCGGCGGCCC
>JAHEIV010000077.1:562-9778 GCA_024639205.1 Deltaproteobacteria bacterium
CCATCGAGCTCGATGCTGGGCTCCCAGACGCCGCTAACGAGAACTTTCTTACCGGTCTCGACTTCCGTTACGAGCGAACGGTCGGCATAAGTCACCAACATTCGCGGACTCGTGCGGGACCAGTCATGGCGCAACACGGCGGTGGCGGCCCTGACGGCCGGTTCGAGGTGTGCGCCGCTGGGGGTGGCAATCGAAACGATGTCCAGACCGGAATGGGATAAAAACGCATCGTAATTGGTGTAGGCCGCACAGCCGTGTTTTTTGGCCACCCGTCCGGCATTGGCTTTGGAGCGAGAATACACGCACGCCAGATGACCGCCTTTCATGGCCGCGATGGCCTGGGCTTGAAAATCCGACACCATGCCGCACCCGACGATTCCAAATCCGTATCCTTTCTTTTTTTTCATTTCCTCCTCCTTGAGTTGCAGATGCTAATCCCAACCAGCGCCAACAGTTTCCGCAGCTGGCGGGATGGCAGGCGATCCTCGATGGTCCGCGCACGCTTTGTGTCAGCGCTGGCTAGTTTTCCAACGGTTCGTAGGGCGAGGTCAATGCCAGTTTCCGGGCTTTTGCCAGCAGTGAATATTTGCATACGATGCACGCGCGTTCTTCCGGCGGATACCGATGCCGATCGAGACAATCGAGGAACCTGTCGCGCACCTGGCAGAAGTGCTCTTCGTGTGTGGTTCTCAGCCGGTCGGGTATGCCGATTCGGATTTTGTCTTCTTCCCAGCTCGAGGAGAGACCGGGGTACCTGTCCGACCATCTGTCGAGGCAGTCTTCGACAGCTGCTGCCGTTCTATCCGGCTCATCTTTCGGGGCGATCAGCAGCTCCACCTTGAAACCTCTTTCGGGCAGCTGGCGGATCAACAGGTCCGACCGCGTGCCGCGGATGATCGAGCGGTGGGTGTCTCCGCCGCCCTCCGGAATCTCCAGATTCCAGACTGTGCGTAGATGGACCGGAACGTCTTTCACGCGGTATAGCAGTTCTCCGTTGCAAAAGCACGCAAGCGTATTGTCGATCACGTCCGGTCGGATCGAATCCGGAAAATTGTCCATCAGCGTGATTTTGCGAAACATGTCCAACGGAATCAGCGTCGGCCATCGTCGCGCCTGCAGCAGTCGGATGTCGCGGTCGAAATCGATGATCTGACCGGGAAAAAGCATCCAGTGTGTCATGTCCACCAGGTGGGTGGTGACATCTACGACACCCTCTCCCTGAATCGCGACGTCGAAATACCAGGGAGGACGGACCAGGGGCTGCTGGTTGACGATTTTGTAAAGGTGATGGACGCTTTCTTTGAAAACCGACGGTTGTCCGGCCGCATCGATCTGTACCTGTCCGAACACCTGATCTGCTGCCAGAAATTCTTTCTGCAGCTGGGTGGTGATTTCAAAACGCTCGGTCATGATGTCGAGGCTAAAGGGCCTGTCGTCCAGTATGGCGGAGCGAAGCTGTGGCAAGGCCGCCTCGGATATGAGCCAGGGCTTGTCGGCCAGCACGTGAAAACCGGCCCGAGTGAGTTGATCGACGTGGTCCATTTTCCGGTCGTTTTTGCCGGCGATGACGACAATGTCTCCTTTTTTTTCCTGGATCAGTTTTTCCCGGCAGTCGCTGCCGGTGGTGATGTGCAGGCGCCAGGCGGTCGGATTGTCGGCTCTGGTGTTAAAGGATTCGGCCATCTTTACAAACCGCTCCAGGTCCGCCCCGGCTTCCGAGTAAACGAATACATCCGGAGAAAGCGACGGGTGGGTTTCCCGCAGGACCAGCGCGGCGTGGAAGTGACCTGGGTTGAGAATAATAAGGGTGTGCATTGTCAACTGCCTTTATCCTGAGGTTTTTGTTTTGGCGCCGTCATCAATCCGGCTTGTTTGACCGCAGCACCGGGTTGCGAATAACACTTCCGATTTTCGATTTCAGCGCCCGAAACCATTGCGTGCGGCTGAAAAAGGTGATGAGCGTTACCCCGGCGATGACCATGGAGATCGGGCTTTCGACAAAGTAGAGTGGATAACCTTCGGAGATGATCAGCGATCGAATGAGGTTTTTGTCCAGGATCGAGCCCAGGATGATTCCCAGAACCATCGGTGCAATGGGGTAGTCCATCTCCCGCATGAAATAGCCGATGATACCGAAAACCACCATCACGCCGATATCGAACATGCGGGCCTGGATCGCATAGGATCCGATCACACAAAGGACAAAGACCACCGGCATCAGTTTTTCCCTGGGGATGGCCAGCACCTTCACCAGCGGCCGGACCATCGAAAGCCCCAGGACAAACATGGCCGTTGTCGCCAGCAGCACCATCGCTACCACCTGGTAGACGAATGACGGAAACTCGATCATGATCAGCGGGCCGGGCCGCACGCCATGAATGAACATGGCGGCCAGCAGCACGGCGGCAGGTGCCGAACCCGGGATGGCCAGCGACAGCACCGGGATCATGGCGCCGGCCACGGCGGAATTGTTGCCGGTTTCGGCTACCAGCAGACCCTCGATGCTCCCCTTGCCGAATTTTTCCGGGGTCTTGCTGGCGGTTTTTGCCAGATCGTAAGACGTCCAGGCTGCAATGTCCTCTCCGACCCCTGGAATGGCACCGATAAAAGTCCCCACCAACCCGGACCGGATGATCCCTTTCCAGTATTTGGCAATGTCGGCCATCCGCGGGAATATGCGATCGATCTTGCCTTTGACCACCTCCATACGGGTTTGCTTCATCACCGTGATGATTTCCGTAAAACCGAAGGCGCCCACCATAGCCGGAATCAGGTGAATCCCGCCGGTCAGGTCCATGTAACCGAACGAGAATCGCTGGTAGGCGTGGTACGGCTCCATGCCGATGGTTGCCACAAATAGGCCCAAAAAACCGGAGATCCAGCCTTTGAGCGGATCCTTGGGAGCGGTCAGGTTGCCGCAGATGACGATACCGAATATGGCGAGCCAGAAAAACTCGAACGATTTGAATTTGAGAGCGAAGTTGCCGATCAACGGCGTAAAAAACGCCAGCATGATCAGGCCAATGGTCGATCCCAAGAAAGAGCCGGTGGTGGCGATGCCGATGGCTCTGCCGGCCATGCCCTGTCGGGCCAAAGGATGCCCGTCTACAGCGGTGGCGGCATTGGCCGGAGTACCCGGGATGTTAAGCAGAATGGCGCTGCGACTGCCGCCGTAGATCGCCCCCACGTACATGCAGACCAGGATCAAAACGGCGTTGCTCGGCTCCATGTGAAACGTCAGGGTGGTCATCAACGCCACGCCCATTGTGGCCGTCAGGCCGGGAAGCATGCCTACGATGATGCCGAGCTGGGTGGCCCACAGGACATCGAACAGCACCCACGGTGTCATGAACCCCCACAAGGCCTTGGCGAATAGGGTGAAACCTTCGAGCATGCTTTCCTCCCGTTACGATCGGGGTGGGTGCCGGTTATGTCACAAGTTGCGATCGTGCATGAATACTTCCCGGTGTGGCAATTTCAGTTATTTGGTTGATCCGGTTTATGGCAGTTCGACCAGAAACAGGTAGCGAAACACTGCCCCGACGGCACCGGCGGTCAGTACTGCCTGCAGCACCGACATGGCGATCAGCTTGACCGGGCGCGGATCATTTTGGGACGGGCGGTATTGGAACAGCAGTAAAAAGGCCAGCACAAACAAAAATGTGGCCAGGTAGTAGTTGATTCGCCCGATCAGTCCCAAACCGTAAACGCCGCACACCAGAATCGTTGCCAGCATGCGCTGTATGGATGCATCTTTGGTAAAATTTCGGATAACGGTCGCGCTGATTCCAAGGCGATAGCCTTTTTGCTTCAGTGAACGCAGAAATACCACCAGGCTCAGCAGGAAAATGATGGCTCCCAGCAAGCCGGGAACGATGCCGGGAACCGAGAACGGATTGGCCTCCAGGTTTTCAAACCGGGGCATCTGTATCGAGTGCAAAAGAACCCAGACGCCAAAGACCATCAGCACAATCGAAGTGACAAAATCCGCCTTGGGCATATTTTCCGGTTTCATCGATGGATCTCCGGCAGCGCAGATGAGCAAAAAGCCGGCAGAACACCGATCGAGGGCATCCTGCCGGCAATAATGGGCATCAATGGCTTACGGTTTGGGTATGCCGACCGTATCCGGTTTTTTCTTCGCCTTCCCGCTGTCCCACTTCAGCCAGGCATCTTCCTGGATCTTGGGGAATGCTCTCTTCTGGGCTTCTTCTCCCCAGGAGGGGGCAAAAACCGCACCTCGGCCGGCCGCATACTTTTGCAGCTTCTCGGACTTCATGATGACGCTGTCCCAGAGTTTTCCCAGGGTCTGAACCATGTCGCTGGGAACGCCCTTGGGAATGAAGATCCCGAAATAAATTGGGGCCCCCTTGAACTCGGGGATCCACTTGGTGACGGGTGGGACCGTCCCGTAGCCCTGGATGTTGAGGGGATTGTCGTCCAGAACAGCAAGGGCCCGGAGTTTACCGGCTTTGAGCATGTCGGTCTCCTCCGAGGACAGCTGGGTGACCACTTCGGCCTCACCGGCCACCACGGCAATGACGGCCGGATTACCACCGTCATAGGTGATGTGCTTATAGGAGATGCCGGTGTACTTGCGGATCGTCTCGATTCCGGAATGACCGGCCGAGTTGATTCCCGCCGAGGAAACTGTGATCTTGCCGGGATTCTTTTTAAAGGCCTCCAGCAGATCGCCAAAGTTTTTGTAAGGCGAGCTGGCCTGCACGGCAACCACCTGGGGCAGGGAGATGTTCAGAAACAGATGCCAGTCCTGGATATTGGTGTCGATCATCCCCAGAATCTGATACGTGCCCAGGTCTTTCGCCGCTCCGGACGTCCAGGTGTATCCGTCCCGGGGTGCGTCCAGAGTGTTCTTGGTTCCGATGGACCCTGATGCACCCGGCTGGTTTACCACCACGATGGTCTGTCCCAGCGGTTTTTCCAGCTCCCCGGCGCAAACCCGGGTGACCTGGTCGGTGGATCCGCCGGCACCCCACGGTACGATCAGTTTGATCGGCTTGGTCGGCTTCCAGGTGCCGGCGGCTGCCGAAAGCGGAAAGGCCAACAGAAGACTGAGGGCAATGACGATAAAGATGCGGTGTGATCTCATGGTGCCTCCTTGACGATGAACGGTTATCGGTAATTGATAAAAAGATCTCGACTTCGGAGCTCACAAACGGGTACCAGAAACGTAGTGGATTATGTCCGGTCGGATCGGTTTGCAATTTGACAAAGTGATCCATTGCTGCCACTTACGTATGGTAAAAAAAATACGGTGTCAAGCTGGATGGTGCGGCAGGTGCGCCGATCCGGGAGCGATTCGCGGGACCATCGCGCCACGGCATTAAATGGCCTCACCTTGTGCACAAAAGGAGCCGGAGATGAACCAGGTCAAATGGGGGTTGATCGGGTGCGGCGATATCGCTCAGCGATGTGTCGGACCGGCACTGGCATTGCTTTCAAGCTGCAAGCTGGTGGCGGTGAGCCGCCGGGATTCTTCGGCGCTGCAGCACTGCGTGAAACAGTTCGGGGCGGAAAGAGGCTACGAGAGCTGGCAGGACCTGCTGGCGGACGATTCCATCCAGGCCGTGTATCTCGCTTCGCCGGTTCACCTTCACTGCGAACAGGCCGTGAAGGCCGCCGAGTGCGGCAAGCACATTTTGTGCGAAAAACCGATGGCCATGAATTCCCGGCAAGGTCAAACCATGGTCGATGCCGCCCGCCAAAACCAGGTGCACCTCGGTATATCCTATTATCGCCACTTTTTTCCGGTGGTCCGCAGGCTCAAAGAGATCCTTGCATCCGAAGAAATCGGCAAGGTGATGCAGGTGCGCATCGATGCCGCGGAGACCCCGCTGTTTTCCGAAGACCATCCCCGGTACTGGATTTTCGAAAAAGAAAAAGCCGGGGGCGGCTGCCTGATGGATTTCGGTTGTCACCGCATCGAAGTGTTGCTCCACCTGCTGGGCGAGGTCGATACCGTAAAGGCAGCAACCGGCAAGGTATACGATCGGCATGCAGTCGAAGATGTCGCCACCTTGCTGTTGACATTCGAAAATGGCTCCCACGGGGTGCTTTCCGTCATGCGGGGGGGAACCGAAGACCGCGATACGGTCACCATTCTGGGAACGAAAGGATCAGCCCGGGTGAACACGCTGAGCCAGGGTGTCATCACCGTTGCTTCCGCCCGTGGGAGCCAAACCGAAACCTTACCGCCCCACAACAATTTCCACTTGCCGTTACTAGAGGATTTCACCCGGTCCCTGCTGGAAGGTGCGGCGCCGGAAGTCGACGGCCGCATCGGATTGCGTGTACAAGAAATCGTCGATGAAGCCTACCGGTCGGCTGGTTTCAAATAGCTGGTTGTCCTTCGCGATCGCGTGCTTATATTTTCAGTTGAAATATCCGACTGCAACGCATTGGATTTTCATAGCAGCCTGGAACATAAAAGCCGAATAGCGGATGATGGCCGAATCATTCCGATTCGCACCGAGTCCGATTGCATATAAAAAGAAGCCAATTAGATACCACTTGAACCATTCCAGGCCCCGCAAATGCCAGTGGGGCTTTTTCTCGGTATAAATGGAGGTTGAAAATGAGCCATACCCTTCCAGAACTTGGATATTCATATGACGCGTTGGAGCCTTTTTTCGACGCGAAAACCATGGAAATTCACCACACCAAGCATCACCAGACCTATATCGATAAACTCAACACGGCGCTGGGCGATTTTCCCGACTTTCAGAAACACTCCGCCGAAGAGCTGGTGCGCAAACTCGACACCGTGCCGGAAGCCATTCGAACAGCGGTTCGCAACCACGGCGGCGGACATGCCAACCACAGTTTTTTTTGGCCGCAGCTGAAAAAGAACGTCACCTTCGGTGGCGAAGTAGCCGATGCCGTCAAGAAAAAGTTCGGGGGATTCGATCAATTCAAACAGGAATTTTCCAACAAGGCAGCGCTGCTGTTCGGCAGCGGCTGGACCTGGCTGGTGGCCGATGACAGCGGGCTTTCCGTTGTCACTACAGCCAATCAGGACAACCCGCTAAGCCAGGGGAAAACACCCGTACTGGGGTTGGATGTGTGGGAGCATGCCTACTACCTCAAGTATCAGAACCGACGCCCGGAGTATATTGAGGCGTTTTTCAACGTCATCAACTGGGACAAGGTGAACGAGCATTATCAGGCGGCTCGTTGATCAACGGAGAGCCTTTTCCATTGGAAACGCCGGGAGTTATTCTCCCGGCGTTTTTTCCCGGTCGAACAGATTCATACCACACCAGTATTCCCTTTTCTACTCGGCATTGCGTATATCTGCAAATTTCACCGACATGATAGCCCCTTTCATATAGTGTCTGCCAAATTCGTTTTCACACAGACATTACATATGCAATACAGCGGGTTGCCAAACCGGGTTGACGTGATACAGATGTCAATTTAGCAGATACAAAGATCGTAGGGCTTTCGATAAATTGGCGACAACCGGGTTGCTTTGAGGTCATACGAGATCTTGCAAGTGCAACCCATTGTTTGAAGTGAGTCGCATGCTCGGCGCCGCAATGTATCGGGGAAGGATAGCGAAGTGAAACAGTCGGGAGAGATTGCCTGGTTAAAGGGTACTTCCTTTTCCCAAGGGCTGCCAGATCAGATATGCCCCCACGCTCTGGTTTCCGATTTTTAATCCCTGCACACTTAACAGCAGATTGCCGTTTTTAAATTCGAAATGGCGACGCTGTTCGGTAGAAACCCAGTTTGGGAAAGAACTGATGAGTACCGTGTGAACAACCTCGTCATTTTCTACTCTATATTTTCCGCAATACGAAATATGCGAATTTGCACCCTCCACAATTTCGCTGGTTTCGCCGCCAAACAAATCCCCACCGGCATATGCTTTACGGTTGGCGGCCATGATATGCACGAACATGTAGCCATCTGCAGCATAATTTATAAACCCCTGTGCATCAGCGCCCAAGGGATAACTTGTTTCCCCCGACTCGTGGCGATTTTCCCAAGACAGCAGCCTATAGGTTCCCACCAGGTTTTCTTCTTTCATTGTAAGCCCTTTTTGTTCAAGCACTCAGAGAAATGAGGAGAAAAGTGCGCTACTCAAACTCTTTTCTTGCCCGACCGGTCTTGCTGTCTTTGTTTATAACCAATTTTGGTAGCTGCTATGGTAACTGAAATTGTCAGGCTACCGGCAGATTTCAATTTTTGGGCAACTGTAGATCTGAAATTGTGAAAATGGTTGTTATTTTTTGCGCTTGGGCAGAATGTGGGTGGACGTACCGGTGAATATTTCGGCTGCTTCCATCTCGGTTTCGGAAAGCGTCGGGTGCGGGTGAATGCTCAGCGCCAGGTCCTGGGCCAGGGCTCCCATCTCCACTGCCAGCACACCCTCGGATATCAGCCCCTCACTGTCTCTGCCGCAGATACCGACCCCGAGCACCCGGCCGGATTCGGGCTCCAGGATCATCTTGGTCACCCCTTCCGGAGCATCCATGGTGGTGGCCCGACCGGAAAATTTCCAGGGGAAGCGGTGGACTTCGATCTTCCGGTTTTGCTGGCGGGCTTCTTCTTCGGTGAGGCCGCAGTAAGCGATCTGGGGATCGGTATAGACCACCGCCGGTATGGCGCGAACATCAAATGCGGCCGGTTCGCCGGCGATAACCTCTGCAGCGATCTTTCCTTCGTAGGTGGCCTTGTGCGCCAGCATCATGCCACCCACCACGTCCCCGACGGCCAGGATGCGCTCATCGGATGTTCGCATCTGATCGTCTACGATCACAAATCCGCGCTCATCGGTTTTGACTTTGGTATTTTCCAGGCCGACCCCGGCAGAGTTGGGCTTGCGTCCGATGGCTACCAGCACGCGGTCGAATTGCTCCTGCTGCGCACCGTCGGTGCCTTCGATCATGACCTCGACCCGGTCTTCATGTTCCTGCATGAATGTGACCCGGGTATTGAGACGAATCGCTTCGAACATCTGTTCCAGCCGATTCTGAACCGGTTTGACCAGATCGGCATCCACACCGGGCAGCAGGCGGTCGCCCAGCTCGATCACGCTGACCTTGCTTCCAAGGGAAGCGTAGACCGAACCGATTTCCAGGCCGACGTAGCCGCCGCCGATCACCAGCAAGGTGCCGGGGATTTCGGCCAGGGCGAGACCCCCGGTGGAGTTCATGATGCGACCGCCCTTTTTGAAGGGCACGGCTGGAA
>JAHEIV010000497.1 GCA_024639205.1 Deltaproteobacteria bacterium
CAGCAGCTCTTGCGGGCCGTGTTCGACAAACTGATCCGGTATACCGAGTCGTTTGAGGGCAAATCCGCCGATACCCAGATCGTTGAGGCACTCCAGAACGGCACTTCCGAAGCCACCCTGCAAAACGTTTTCTTCCACTGTTATTATACGGGGGATCCTGGCTGCCAGCTCGCCGAGCACCTCGGCATCCAGCGGTTTGACAAAACGGCAGTCGACTACCGTGCAGGCCACCCCCTCGCTGGCGAGCTTTTCTGCAGCGATCAGAGCTTCGTTGACGCATCGGCCGATCGCCAGCAGCAGCAGGTCATCGCCCTCGGTCAGCACGTTGGCCTTGCCGATCTCGATTGTCCGGAGTTCTTGATCGACCCCAACACCTTCGGCGGTGCCCCGGGGATAGCGAAAAGCGATGGGACCGTCGTGTGCCAAAGCAGTAGCCAGCATACGACGCAGTTCATTTTCGTTTCGAGGAGCCATTACCACCATGTTGGGCAGGCTTCTGAGATAGGTGAGATCAAACAGGCCGTGGTGGGTGGGGCCGTCGTCCCCCACGATTCCGCCCCGGTCCAGGGCAAAAACCACATGATGCGCATCCAGGCAAACGTCATGGAGAACCTGATCGTACGCTCTTTGCAGAAAGGTGGAGTATACGGCCACGACCGGCTTGAAACCCTCCGTGGACAGCCCGGCGGCAAAGGTCACCCCGTGCTGCTCGGCAATTCCGACATCGAAAAATCGGTCCGGAAAAGCCTGAGAGAAGCTGTACAAACCGGTGCCCTCCGGCATGGCCGCCGTGACGGCAACGACTTTGGGGTCCTGTTCGGCCAGCTGAAGCAAAGTATCGCCAAATACCCGGGTGTAAGTTGGTACGGAAATTTTTGGGTCGATGCACTCGCCGGTGGTAACGTCAAATGAGCCGCAGCCGTGAAAATAAACGGGATTTTTTTCGGCCGGCTGATATCCTTTTCCCTTGCGTGTGGTGACGTGCAGAAAGACAGGCTCATTTAAACTCTTTAAATTGTTTAATATGTCAATCAGGTGTTCCAGATTGTGTCCATTGATCGGGCCGAAGTATTCAAAATCGAAGGCCTCGAAGAGCATACCGGGGGTGACAAAGCTCTTGAAGGATTCTTCAGAGCGCTTGGCCAGCTGATAGATGTCGTCACCGATTTTGGGAAGCGATTTGAGAAAGGTGCCGACATCTTTGCGCAATTCGAGCAGTCGCTTTTTGGTGAATGTGCGGCTCAGCAGGGAAGAAAGCGCACCCACATTGGGGGCTATCGACATGTCGTTGTCGTTGAGAATGACGATCAACTGCTTGTCGTTGAAACTGCCGGCCTGGTTCAGACCTTCAAAGGCCAGTCCGGCGGTCAGGGAACCGTCTCCGATAACCGCGATCACCTTGGCGTCTTGTTCGATCAACGACTTCCCGCAGGCCATTCCCAGCCCGGCGGAAATCGATGTGCTGCTGTGGCCGGTGGAAAACGCATCGTAGGGACTTTCACTGCGGCGGGTAAATCCGGAAAGCCCTCCGTGTTGCCGTAAGGTTTTGAATTGATCCCTGCGGCCCGTGATCAGTTTGTGGGCGTATGCCTGGTGACCGACATCCCACACGATTTTGTCCCGGGGGGCATCAAAAACGTAGTGCAGCGCTAATGTGAGCTCCACTGCACCGAGGCTGGATGCAAGGTGTCCTCCCGAATGGGATATCACACTGACGATTGTCTCCCGTATCTCATCGGCCAGCTGTTTGAGTTCGTCTCTGGTCAGCTGTTTCAGGTCCGCCGGGGAATCGATCTGTTCCAGCAACTTCACCGCTTATCTCCCAATAGGTGTCGCTATTGCGTTTTTACGTATATGGTCCCGGTTGCCGCCTCAAGATGTTTTTAGCCGGTTCCAGTTGTAAGTATCCAACATCCAACCATGAATATCAACCCCGCTGCTTCCGCAAACGGTGCGTCCGGGCATGCTAACTTGGTGCAAGTATTTCATACGGAGCCGCACCCTGCGTATCTTTCACCCGGTGTTACCGTTTTCTGTCGATGACGTACCGGGCGATTGCGCGCAAGGGCTCCGCCCTGTTATCAAAATTCGTTAGTGCGTTCAAGGCATTATCGATTTTTTTGCGGGCCAGGACCTTCGATTCGGAAAGGCCCAGCAGGGAAGGGTAGGTGGTTTTATTGCGCGCTGCATCCGATCCGACCGCTTTGCCCAGGCGGGCCGGGTCTCCTTCGACATTGAGGACATCATCGGCAATCTGAAAGGCCTGACCGATGCTCAGGGCGTATTCGTCGAGAGAATCAATCTGCTCAGAACCGGCGTTTCCCATCATCGCGCCGGTTCGCACCGAAGCCTGTATCAAAGCCCCGGTTTTCATGCGCTGCATGGCTTCCAGTTCCGATAGCGTCACCGAACGCCCCTCGGCGGCAATGTCCAACAGCTGACCGCCCACCATCCCGCTGCCGCCGGCAGCTTCGGCGATAACGTCGATCACTTCAAGCCACATCGCGGCTTTTTCCGGTTTCGCCGCTTTGGCGTCTGACAGCATGGCGAATGCGAGGGTCAACAGCGCATCTCCGGCCAAAATAGCCGTGGCCTCATCAAAAGCCTTGTGGCAGGTCGGCTTTCCCCGGCGAATCG
>JAHEIV010000498.1 GCA_024639205.1 Deltaproteobacteria bacterium
AAAGCGCAAACCAAGGGTGTTGAAAACGCTTCTACTTTTTCTTATCCCAGCCGCCCAGCAGGTGCATGTGGATGTGAAAGATCCGCTGTCCCCCACCCCACTCTACATTGAACAGCAGTTTATAACCCGATCGATCGACCCCTCTTTGCCGGGCAAGCTCCCGGCCGGCAGCCAGCATGTGGGCCGCCAGCTCCTGTTGGTCATCCTGCAGGTCGTTGACGCTGCGGATGTGTTGAAAGGGTACGATCAAGTCGTGCACCGGTGCGTGGGGATTTATGTCTGCAAAGGCCACCACCCGATCGTCCTGATACACAAACTGCGTATCGGTTTTCCCGTTTACGATGTTACAAAAAATACATTCTTCGGCCATGCTCCGTCTCCTTATCCGGTTGCTGCGCTGTTTCGTGTATACAGCATTGTCCTCATCGGCCTTTGGTCGCCGCATTCTCAGCGATAGCCATCCGTGATGTCAACACGCCCAATGATCCGACGAGCCGGCGGCGCCGCGCTCGTATGGCTTTGGAAGTGTCTTCAGGATTTATTCACCACAATGCCGGCGGGAGGCATGTAATCCCACCTGCCCTTTAGCGTCGATGCGGTCAATGATTTACGCAGCTGCCTCAAAAAGCGGGTACGCGGGATTTCCCTGGCCCCCATGCGGATCAGGTGATCGGTACTCACCTGGCAATCGATGAGGGTGAACGACCGATCTTGAAGCGCTCGTACCAGATGTACCAGGGCGACGTTGGACGCGTTGTCGATCCGCGTGAACATCGATTCCCCGAAAAAGCATTGACCCAGGGAAACGCCGTACAACCCACCGGCAAGCCGTTCTTGCGCCCACACCTCTACCGAATGGGCATAGCCGGCGCGGTGAAGATCGATATATGCCGCCATGATTTCGTCGACAATCCAGGTGCCGTCGTCGTTTTGCAACCGGACTTGCGCGCAGGCCTCGATGACCTGTTCAAAGGCTTTGTCCATTGTAACGCTAAAGATCTTTTTCTTCAGCACCCGCTGCAGTGTTCTGGAGACGTGAATTTTATCGGGATAAAGCACGAGACGCGGATCCGGGGACCACCAGAGGATCGGATCGCCTTCCGCATACCATGGAAAGATCCCCTGTCGATAAGCCGCCAGCAGGCGCTCACGGGTCAGATCCCCTCCGACAGCCAGCAATCCCTGGCCGGTTGCGTAATGCGCCGGGGGAAAGGCGATCTTCTCAGATAGATAAAAGACAGGCATGAAAGCGGGAAACGCAATGCGGTATCTGTATCCTGGATAGGGGATACGTATCTGTAGTAACCGCGCAGCGGCGGCGCACGAAGCCGGCTTCTTGTTTCAAGAATCCGGCGTCGCTTGACCCATCGATAGCGAGTTATTGTTCGGTATTGAAGGTGAGATTGTCGTCCTTGTCGATGTCCACCAGCACATTGCCGCCGCCGTTCAGACGGCCGAACAGGATCTCATCGGAAAGCTTGTCTTTGATTTCCGACTGGATCAGTCGTGCCAGTGGTCTGGCTCCGTACGTTGCGTCGTGGCCTTTTTTCGCCAGGTATCGGCTCACCGAAGGTGTGATGCTCAGTTTCACCTTTTTGGCGACCAGTTGCCCGTTGAGTTCTTTGATGAACTTGTCGACAATTTTTTCCATAATTTCGACACTCAAAGAGTGGAAGTTGATGGTAGAATCGAGACGGTTTCTAAACTCCGGGCTGAAGAATTTTTCGATGGCGGTTTTGCCTTTGGAGCCTGCATCTTTTTGACCATCCCCAAAACCGATGGTGCGTGCGCTCATTTCGCGTGAGCCGGCGTTGGAAGTCATAATCAAGGTGACGTTCCTGAAGTCAGCTTTTCGGCCGTTGTTATCCGTCAGGGTCGCATGATCCATCACCTGCAGCAAAATGTTGAACAGGTCCGGATGCGCTTTTTCGATTTCATCCAACAGCAGCACGCTGTAAGGATGTTTGCGAATCCCGTCGGTGAGCAGCCCACCCTGATCAAAGCCGATATAGCCCGGAGGCGCTCCGATCAGCCTTGCAACGGCGTGCTTTTCCATGTATTCGCTCATGTCGTAGCGCTGGAACTCGACGCCCAATATTCGTGCCAGCTGACGGGAAACCTCGGTCTTGCCGACACCGGTCGGTCCGGTGAACAAAAATGAACCCACCGGCTTGCCCGGTGCTCCCAGACCTGCCCGGGAGCGCTTGATGGCCGTCACCAAAGACTCGATCGCTTCATCCTGACCGAAGACCACCGACAACAGCTCAGTATCCAGCACTTCCAGTTTGGTTCGATCCGTGCTGGAAACGCTTCGGGGCGGAATGCGGGCCATCTTGGCCACGATCTTCTCGATATCGGAAGGGTTGATCTTTTTTCGATGAGGCGAACCGGTGAGCCGGATGAAAGCCCCGGCTTCATCGATGACGTCGATGGCCTTGTCCGGCAGGTAACGATCGTTTAGAAATTTCGAACTCAACTCTGTGGCAGCCTTCAGGGCCGCATCGGTGTAGACGATGCCGTGGTGTTCTTCATAGCGGGACTTCAAACCCTTTAAAATCTGAATGGTTTCTTTCACCGGGGGTTCTGCAATTTCGATTTTCTCGAATCGGCGCGTCAGGGCCCG
>JAHEIV010000499.1 GCA_024639205.1 Deltaproteobacteria bacterium
GGTCGGGCTGGTAGCACATCCAACAAGCAGTGTCACGCAGAGTAATAAGGAAATTAAAAGTCTTCGCATTTGAGCGGCTCTTTTCGTATGATAGATTTGCCTGAGTCGAAAATGAAATTGTCCGATAATCCATATCAGGCTTGACGTATGAGCTCTAATATATAGCTCGCCGGACTGAAATCAAGCCCGTGACCGGTTTTCGAACCTTGAACTTCCAGTAGGTGGTCCGATCCCAAATTGTAGACCTGATTGCAAACACCACGTCACACCGCCAGCTGGCGGAACCGCAGGTATTTTTAACGCGAATTTAACATTGTCCTAACTTTATGATAACAATTAAGAAATAATTTGCTCAAAAAAAATGTTTAGTAAACAGTTGCTGATGTTTTAATCTGACTTTATTGATTTCATCCAATTCGCAATCCAACTAATTTACAGTGAGGCAAAACCATGCCAAATGAGCGAATTTTGGTCGTCGATGATGAAGAGGATATCCTCGAGCTGGTCCGGTACAATCTGGTAAAAGAAGGATATCAGGTAAGCGGTACCTTAACCGGTGAGGATGCCCTTCAAAAGGCCCGATCGAAAGCTTTCGATCTGATCGTTCTGGATTTGATGCTGCCCGGAATAGATGGATTGGAGGTCACCAAGAAGCTAAAAGGCAGCCATAAAACCGAGAATACACCGATCGTGATGTTGACGGCCAAGGGCGAAGAAGCGGATATCGTAACGGGACTCGAACTCGGCGCAGATGATTACATCACCAAACCGTTCAGCCCGCGGGTGCTGGTTGCCCGGGTGCGGGCCGCGCTGCGGCGCAGATCAGCCCCGCCCGCGGATGAAACTGCGGTAATTCAAATTCGCGATTTAGAAATACACCCCGGAAGGCGCAGTGTTCTGGTGTCCGGCCAACCTGTAGATCTGACCTATACCGAATTTCAGGTGCTGTACATTCTGGCCAAACGGCCGGGATGGGTCTTCACCCGTTCCCAGATCGTCGATGCTGTTCGCGGAGACGATTACCCGGTCACCGACCGCAGCGTCGACGTGCAGATTGTCGGTTTGCGAAAAAAGCTGGGGGAGAGCAGCAAGTACATCGAAACGGTTCGGGGCGTCGGCTATCGATTCAAAGAAAAAAATGAGTAAACGAAAAAAACTGATCTGGCAGCTTTTTCCGCCCTATTTGCTGATTACGCTGCTATCCGTCCTGGCAGTCAGCTGGTATGCGTCCAGCGCCCTGCGCCATTTTTTCCTGGATCAAACAGAGACAGACTTGAAAACCCGCGCTTTCCTTGTCGAGAAACAAATTGTCGCTCATCTGGAACCCCATAACACGGCCGCGGTGGACGCCATCTGTAAAGAACTCGGCAAGCATTCCGCCACCCGTATCACCGTCATATTGCCGACCGGGCAGGTCATCGGCGATTCCCGCGAAACCCCAAAATTGATGGACAATCATGCCAAGCGGCCGGAAATCGCAGCGGCGCTTAAAGGAGAAGTCGGCATATCCAGACGCTACAGCAATACGTTGATGCAAAAAATGATGTATGTCGCGATTCCCTTAATCCGGGACAATGTACCCTACGGCGTCGTTCGGGTCTCACTGCCGACCACCTCAATTGATCGGGAGCTGAGATCGATCCAACTCAAAATTGGGCTCGGCGGTCTGCTCATCGCTGTCCTCGCAGCCGCAACCAGTCTCTTGATCTCTCGCCGCATTAGCCGACCCATCGAGGAAATGAAGGAAGTCGCCGATCATTTTGCCAACGGCGAATTTGGCCGCCGGCTGACAGTACCGGAATCGGAGGAAATGGCCAGCCTGGCCGAGGCCCTCAATCAAATGGCGTCACAGCTCGATCATCGAATCCAAACCATCATCAGCCAGCGTAACGAACTGGAAACGGTGCTTGCCGGGATGCTCGAGGGCGTCATCGCGGTGGACAATGAAGAGCGTATCATTAAACTGAACGCAGCGGCGGCCGATTTTTTTAACTGCCGGGACGACCAATACCAGGGGCGCAGTCTGCAGGAAGTCATCCGCAATTCGGCTCTGCAGCAATTTGTCCATCAATCGGTATCCAGTCAGGACCCCAAAGAAGACGATATCAGCCTCTATCACAACGGTGAAAAGACCCTCAACCTGCAGAGCTCTCCGCTGCTGGACGCCAACAAGGCACGTATCGGCACCCTGGTTGTGTTTAATGACGTCACCCACCTCAGACGTCTGGAGAACATGCGACGGGATTTCGTGGCCAACGTTTCGCACGAGATCAAGACCCCGCTGACGGCGATCAAAGGGTTTGTGGAGACGCTCTACTGGGGCAACGTGGACGATCCGGGTGAGGTGCAGCGGTTTCTGGGGATCATCCAAAAACATGTGGATCGGCTAAACTCAATTCTCGAGGACCTGCTGTCCCTGTCCAAAATCGAACAGGATGATGAACACAAAGCCATCCAGCGTGAAACCGTCTTTATCGAGGATGTTTTCAAATCGGTTACGCAAATTTGCCGTTCCAAAGCAGAAGAGAAAAAAATAACGATTAGTCCGGATTGCGGTGATCAGATTTCGGGCATGTTCGATGCTACCCTGCTTGAACAGGCAGTGGTCAACCTGCTCGACAAT
>JAHEIV010000500.1 GCA_024639205.1 Deltaproteobacteria bacterium
GGTTACCTTTTTGCGTCGACTCCGGGCCAATTCAAACGCCCGGCGGGCGATCCGGTTGCAGGCAAATGCCGTGATTTTGCGCACCGAAAGAGCCACATCGGCGGTGGGCATAAATTCGCCGCTGCCGGCAAACATGTTGCGATCCGCGTAAAAGCCTTCGGTATTTTCGCGCATGATCACCAGGTCCATCTCGGTGCCGATCTTTGACAGCCCGGGGCGCGAGCGGGCCGGCCGGATGTTGGCATAAAGGTCTAGACCCACCCGCAGCGCGGCAGACACGTTGACACCGCCCTGGTCGCGGGCGGGATAATCCATGTGCGCGATCGGCCCCAGGATGACCCCGTCCGCCTGGCGCGCTTTTTCCAGCACCTCTGTTGGCAGCGTCGTTCCGGTGGTTTTCAGGGCCGCAAACCCGATATCGGCCTGTTCGAAGGCCAGTTCGAGAGAGAAGACTTTGTTTACAGCCGTTAACACGCGCATGGCGGCTGCCGTGATTTCCGGGCCGATACCATCGCCCGGCAACACCAGAAGGCTGAGTTTTTTCATGGTTTAATCCGAATCGATCATCGATTTTAATTTCGCAACCGCACTGTGCGGGCTGGTCAGGACCCTGGCATCCAGCACCCGGCTGACCGCTTCTAAGGCAAGGGAGGTGGAAAACTGGGCCAGCATAACCGTGGCGCACTCGGCCAGCTGAGGGGCTGCGGCAGCCAGCAGGCGGTTGTGAGCGGCCGCATCGCCGCAGCGCAGCGCCTCCATGGCCTCGGGCACCAGCACCGAAGTGAGCTTAGCGGTTATGTGGTGCCGTCGGGCCATGACCTGAAACTCTGCCTCCAGGGACGGAATGCTGGGGCCGAAGGTGGCCAGAAGCCCGATGGGTGAACCGGCGGTCATCGCCTCTTCGAACATCGCCTCGTTGGGCGTAAGGATCGGCAGGGCGACCGCTGCTTGGGCGTGCTCGATCGCCTCACCAAAAGCCGAACAGGTGAACAGCAGGGCGCTGGCCCCGATCTCGAGTGCGTAGCGCGAAAGGGTGACAATACGGGCGACGATTTCCGGTGTCTGGCTGCCGGCTTGCTGCAAATCCAGGCTCAGGGAGTCGTCGAGGATATTTACCGTTTCGGCTTCGGGCCAAACATGGCCGAATGCGATGCGCGTCGGCTCCAACGAGACCGCAGTGGCGTGAATAAGAACGATGCGATGGGACATCCCAACCCCCTTTAGCCCGAGATCCACTTAAATATCAGCGGAGCGGTCAATATGACGAAAACGACGCGAAAGAAATGAAAACAGACGATCAGCATCGGTTCGGTATTGCCCTCCAGTGACAGGGCGATCAACACGCTCATCGCCCCGGGGCTGGTCCCCAAATAGCCGGTTCCCATATCCAGCAGACCGAGTTTGGTGAAAATAACGGCCATGACGATACCGGTGCCCACCAGCACCACGCAGGAGATGATCACCGGCAGGGCGATTTTTTTCAGCACGTGCAGCAATTCCGGCTGAAACGTGGCGCCCACCATGATTCCCAAAAAGACCTGCAGCACAAAGGAAAAGCTCTTCGGAATTTCCCAGTGCACCTTCAGGGCCATTTTGAAAAGAATGATGGTCAGCATGGCACCGATCAATGTGCCGGCCGGAATCTTTAACTTCGATCCGATAAAACCGCCGATCAGCCCTAAGGCCACGTACGTGAGCAAACCCCAACCGGTACTCATCTCATTTTCCTTTCATTTACGGCACGCAGGGTGATGGTTTTTATTTTGTACCCCAAGGAGGCATTCATGCAAGATTCAGTTGCAGCCGGGATCTTGCACGAGTCAGAGGCCTTCATGGACAAGGCACTGAAGATAGCAGCGTGCAGCCTTATGGGCATACTGGCGATTGCCAGCCATTCATAACGCAGTCCATCAATGCCTCCGGCTCGCTCCGGAGGGGTAAAAATTGATGAGATAAGAAAGATTATGATCTTTCTGTAATCGGCGATGATTTGTACTCTCGGGGCATTGACCAAAATTTGGCCGGTGCTGTTATTACCGGCTTCACATCAAGTTTCATGCACGATTCAGGTAAAGTATTTTTCCGGCACCAGCACCCGGCCTTCCATCAGTCGCCGCGCCGTTCGTCCCAGAACCGCTTCCGCGTAAAAGATGCCACCGTCTTTTTCGTCCACGACCGCACCGACTTCGATGGCACCGCCGGGGTGGCCGATTCTCATGGTCTCTTTTTTGACGGCTTCCGGTTTTATCAGCGCATGAACGACGGTGCCGGACACCATGGCCGCACCGACTGTTGACACGGCGCCGCTGACGGCAAAAGACCGGTGCAGGGTGCCCATGGACATGAACCTGCCGACCAGATCGATATCCGCCGCATTGATGGTATTTCCCCCCAGGTCCCTGTAGGTAGCCGGGGCGGCGATCATACTGATCTTCGGAACGGCCTGGCTGCGCTCGGTGGCCTCTTCCATGGTTTTGGTCAGGCCGATTCGTACCGCCGCCGCGCAGCGGATTTTCTCGAGTTTGGCCTTGATATCCTCACCGCTGTCGATCTCTTCGATTTCGGTGCCCGCCAGATTTAATTGCGCTGCCGGGAGTAGCACTACCGGATTGGCGGCATCGAT
>JAHEIV010000501.1 GCA_024639205.1 Deltaproteobacteria bacterium
GACTCGGGGGCAACTCCCTGACGGTGCGTTCCTACACGCCGTTCAAACAGCAGCTCCAGGGCAACCTGGCCAAGCTGAGTGACAGCGATATGGAGGCCATTGCCTCGCGAATCGACGGTATTTCCCATATCACGCCCATCCTGTACACCCAGTCCGGCACCCAGGGGGTAATCAGTTACCGCTCGCAGTCCTCGTTCACGCGGGTGGTCGGAATCGGTTCCAGTTACCTGGAAGTCAACAGCGTCTACCCGGAGCGGGGCCGTTTCTTTTCCCGCGACGATGACGTCCGGCGGCGCCTGGTCTGCGCCGTGGGCGTGGATGTCATCGAGAACCTGAAAATGCCGATACAGGCGGTTGGCGAGTTTTTCCGAGTGGGCAACGAGTGGTGCAAGATCGTCGGGATCATGGAAAAACGCGGTGAGCTGCTCGGGTTCTCCCAGGATGATTACGTTTTATTGCCTTATGGGACGGCGAAACGAATCATGGGTTCGCAGCGCGATCTCGATATTCAGATCCAGTTGCTGGTGGATGACATGAATCGCCAGGATGAAGTGAAGGAACGCATCCGGCGGGTATTGCGCCAGGAACACGCCCTCAAGTCAGGCCAGCCGGATGACTTCAAGGTGCAGACCGCCGAGCAGCTGACCGAGTCGTTCAACGCGGTGATCAACACGATTACCGCGGTATCGGCCGGGATCGTGGGTATCTCGCTTCTGGTCGGCGGCATCGGCATCATGAACATTATGCTGGTGTCGGTGACCGAGCGGACGCGCGAAATCGGAATTCTGAAGGCGCTGGGCGCAACGCGGCAGGATATCCTGCTGCAGTTCCTGATCGAGGCGCTGGTTTTATGCATGATTGGCGGCCTGGCAGGTGTCGCGATCGGTTACGGCCTCGGCGCCCTGGTGTCGAACCTCCTGCCCGGTTTTCCGGAGGCCCATGTGCCCCTGTGGGCGGTGATGTTGAGTTTTGGATTCTGCGCGGCGGTGGGTGTGATTTTCGGCATAGTCCCGGCCGCGAAAGCGGCCCAACTGGATCCAATCGACGCGCTGCGTTACGAATAAATCCGCGGTTGCTGCTATTATTCGTTTGAACCTTACCGGAGTAATTGAAATGAATCATGCAACCGTTAAGACCCCCGTTCATCTATGGATTATCGGAATCGTGTCCCTGTTGTGGAACTCAATCGGGGCGTTTGACTATTCTGCGACCCAGTTCCGCATAGAGTCCTACATGAGCAATTTCACCCCCGAACAGCTCGATTACTTCTATTCCTTCCCTTCCTGGGTGGATTCCGCTTGGGCGGTAGGTGTCTGGGGCTCACTGCTGGGTTCCATTTTCCTGCTGGCGCGCAAAGCCTGGGCGGTTTGGCTGTTCGGCGCATCGATTCTGGGGCTGGCGGTCAGCACGGTTTACAATTTCGTTCTGTCGACGGGAATGGAGATGATGGGCGAGGCTGCTACCTGGATGACCGTGGTAATCTGGGTTATCGTCTTGTCGTTGTTTTTCTATGCGCGCGCCATGGCCAAACGAGGCGTGCTTACCTAGCAGAAGTTTGCCTTCAGACAGGGCCAACCAATTTGATTACCAACGGGCCGGCAAATTTGCCGGCCCGCTGTTCACGCTCCGCAGGATTCTTGAATGACCGCAAAAACCGGCACGCTGAGCCAATTCCCCCGCTCTTTCTGGGCGGCCAACACCATGGAGATTTTCGAGCGGATGGGCTGGTACGGCTTTTATGCCGTTTCCACGCTTTACCTGACCGGTCCGGTCGAAGACGGCGGCCTGGGCTTTTCGTCGGCCGACCGAGGCGTGATCCAGGGCATCGCGACTTTCTTCCTGTATCTTTTCCCCGCGGTGTTTGGCGCCCTTGCTGACCGCTATGGATACAAGAACATGTTCCTGGCATCTGCGGTCGTCATGGCGCCGGCTTACCTGCTGCTTTCTATTCCGACCGGGTTCTGGCCGTTCCTGGGGGTGTATTTCCTGGTAGCGGTCGGCCACGGCATGTTCAAACCCGTCGTGATCTCGACGGTTGCGAAAGCGACCAATGAGGAAAACGGTTCGGTCGGATTCGGCATCTTTTACATGATGGTCAACATCGGCGGGTTTCTTGGCCCGATCGTGGCCGGAATTGTGCGTGGCTGGAACTGGGACCTGGTGTTTTATGCGTCCAGCGGATGGATCCTGGTCATGTCGGTGGTCGCCATGCTGGTCTACAAGGAACCGCCGCGCGATACGCGTGCCGAAAGCGAGCGTTCCCTGGCTGAAGTATTCAGGGGGATGATCGAGGTTGTCGGTAACGCGCGGTTTTTCATCCTGGTCAGCGGTGTGCTGTTCATCCTGGTGATGGGCTCGAAATGGTGGAGCTTTTCACTGGTCGGGATGGTGGCGGCGGGTTGGCTGGCCGCCAATTTTCTGCTTGACGCGCTGTTCCGCCTGTCTCCCGGCGGCACAGAGCGGGCCTGGTATGCGCAGCCGATGGCCATCGGGGAAGGGCGCTACCTGCTGTTTCTGCTGTTGATGGCCGGCTTCTGGATTTCGTTCAACCAGATTTTCATGACGTTGCCCGAATACATCCGCGATTACGTCGATACATCGGACCTGATTACCTCGTTCAC
>JAHEIV010000502.1 GCA_024639205.1 Deltaproteobacteria bacterium
CTATGACGGATAGTCGATCTGGGCCCGGCGTGTAATCGAACCGGCAGAGCGGTTCGCAGCGAAATACATCGATCGGTTTCAGTTGATGATCGATTGCACATGGCCACCAGAATGTTTATTCTTTTCATAACATGAGCTATAATTCCTTACGCTTGTATGAACATATCGGGTCAATGATCGGCAGGAGGTGCCGCGTGAACTACATCAAGGCCTTGCTTTTCGCGTTGCTTTGCACGGGTCTGTTAGCCGCTCCATGCCTTGCGCAGGGCTTGCAGGAGGGTTTTTCCGGTATCCGCTGGGGGACTCCCATCGAGGACCTGAACCGCCTGGAGAAGGTTGGTTCAACAGGACGTGTCGATTACTACGTCAATCCCGCTGTCATCCACAAGTTTGGCGAAATCGAAGTGCCTCACGTGGTGTTCGGCTTTCACGACGGTCGATTTTTTGTCGCCTATGCCCACATCGACACCCTCGAGGTGTTTGCACAGATGAAATCCCAGCTTCAAGCCGACTACGGCATTCCGATGGTCAAGTATCTTTCGGAAAGCGGCGAGCCTTCGGAATACCGCTGGAAAAAGGGCCAGTTAAAACTCAAGCTCAAGGTCCAGAAATACACGGGCAAAATGAAACTGGGAATTTACTACACGCCCATCTCAAAGCTGGTGAATGAAATCCGGCAAGAAAAATACGCCGAGACCGGCATCAAGGTGCTCCCCCGTGGAAAGCCGTTCACCATGACCCACATCCAGCTGCTGGAATTCTAACGCGTGATAAAAAACCTGTTTATTTCATAAACAACTGTTCATCCAGGCTGATGATAATCATGAAACATGCGGATGAACGGTCGTTGTTACACTCCCCTTTTACGCATGTTGCACTTACCCGGTTATGAAACTCTTCACTTCGCCGATCTGGCTGTCGTCATCGGCATTTTACTGTTTGCCGGTCTGGCACACGGAACCCTCGGCCTCGGTTTTCCCCTGCTGGCAACCCCGCTGCTGGCGATTTTCACCGATGTGCGCAGCGCCATGCTGATCCTTTTAATTCCCACCCTGTCTATCAATATTGCCAGTACCATTAAAGGCGGACACTGGCGTGACGGCATCGGCCGGTATTGGCCCATTGCCCTTTACGGTGCGGCCGGCAGTATGATCGGCACCCGGCTGCTGGTACTCACCGACCCGGCGCCTTACAAGCTGCTGCTGGCGGCGATGATTCTCGTCTATTTACACGTCGAGCGGATCGGCATCCGGATGGCATGGGTGCGCTCGCACCCGCAGCTGGCGTATGCGCTTTTCGGTCTGGTCGGCGGCTTTTTGGCCGGGACCGTAAACGTGATGGTCCCGGCTTTGATCATTTTTGCCCTGGAAGCCGGACTGGTCACCGCGGTTGCCGTGCAACTGTTCAATTTTTGTTTCTTTTTCGGTAAGATATCCCAGGGACTGGTGTTTTACCATTCCGGAGACTTTACCATCCAGGTGCTGTCGGCAACCCTGCCGCTGGCCGGGGTTGCCCTGCTGTCCCTGGCTGTCGGAATGGCCCTGCGCGGTCGGATCGATGCACAAACCTACCGCCGCTGGTTGAGAAAGATCCTGTATGCGATCGCCGGGATGCTGATCGTGCAGTACGGTTGGATCGAACTTCGGTAGCGGGCACGGCCTCCGGCAACGCAGACGGTTAAACTGCCTCACCCGGGTAGCATTTAAAATTTCCACATAACCGGATTGTCGTCGAGATGATCTGTCACCGTGCGTCCGATAGCGTCCATGGTATTCAAGTCGTCATCGGATAGACGGATGTCGGCTGCGGCAGCATTTTCAGACACCTGCTTTGCGTTTCGCCCACCGGCGATGGCGCAAGCGTTCGGCTGAGCGATAACCCAGGCCAGTGCCAGCTGACCCAGTGTGCATTGGTGCTGATTGGCGATGGGGCGCAGCTGCTCCAGGGCCTGCTGTATCCGGCGGTAGTTATCCGGCTGAAAGAGCCGGTTTCGCGCCCGGTGGTCTCCGGATTCGAAGCTGTGGTCCGGACCGAACTTGCCGGTCAGCAATCCCTGGGCCATGGGGGAGTAAGCCAGGATGGTGAGGCCATTGTCGATGCAGTGCGGCATCGCCTCGGATTCCACCTGGCGCCAAAACAGAGAATAGGGGGGCTGCAGGCTGACGATCTGCCCGTATTGGCCGGCTTCCGCTATTTGCGCTCCGGAGAAGTTGGAGACGCCGATGGCCCTGATCTTGCCCTGTTCTTTCAAGGTGTTCATTGCCCCCATGGTTTCTTCGACAGGAACCGTTGCCGAACCCCAGCTGCCCGCCGGCCAGTGAATCTGGTACAGATCGATCACGTCCGTCTGCAGGTTTTTCATGGACCGCTCGCAGGCTTTCATCACCTGGTCGTGCTTGAGATGGTTGGCATACACCTTGGTGGCGTATACCACCTGGTCCCTGACCCCCGAAAGCGCCTTGGCGACAATCCGCTCTGAATGGCCTTTTCCGTAAGCTTCGGCCGTATCGAAGGTGGTGATGCCGGCGTCAAAGGCAGCTTTCAACGCTTTCACGGTTTCGTTGTCGTCGATACCGGTCCACATGTCCTTGCCGGCCTGCCAGGTGCCCATGACAAT
>JAHEIV010000503.1 GCA_024639205.1 Deltaproteobacteria bacterium
CACGCTTGGAACGCTGATGTTTATCCGAGCCGATAACTACACCGACGCGCTGACCCCGTATGTCGATAACCTGATTGCCTGCCTGACCGTCGACAACTACAATAACCACCGCACTCTGGTTCGGCGAACCCGTGCCGTTGAACTGGCCGATGCGCCCGGCGTGGAAGGGGTGATCGCCGAACTGCGCGAACTGCAACCGGAACAAACCGTTCTGGTGGGAATGCCCTTGGATGTCCGGGCGGCGGACCGGGCGGTAGAACTGGCCCGAGCGGACGTGGACAGCATCCATTTTTATGCGGACCACCACGGAAACGAGGTTGGGACCGACAACCCGCGGTTTTTGAAAGAGATGATCCGGGAGGTTCACCTCAACCTGGTGGAGCAGTCGCTGCGCCAGAAGATCAACCTGGTCTTTGCCGGCGGCATCGCCATGGCCGAGCACATGGCCAAGGCGGTGATTTGCGGCGCGGACGGGGTGGCGATCGACACTATTTTGCTGGTCGCACTGGAGTGTCGGTTGTGCTACCGATGCACCAAAGGCCTCTCCTGCCCCGTTGCGCTCGATCAAGAATTTGACACCGATTGGGCCGCCCAGCGAATCGTGAACCTGGTCGGAGCCTGGCACAGCCAGTTGATAGAGGTCATGGGGGCCATGGGTATCCGGGAAGTCCGGCGGTTGCGTGGTGAGGTGGGCCGATCCATGTGGTTCGAAGACCTCGAACGGGAACATTTCGGCCCGATTTTCGGTGAAAGAAAGGTTGGGGGATTGGGATAATGATGAGCGCAGCGTTCAAAAAAAACAAACTTCCGGCAGTCAAGCTTGCCCCCTCGCGGTTTCGCAATACCATCGGTAAATACACGATAAAAAGAAATTCAAACTGCATCTCCTGCGGCCTGTGCGCGGAGCTTTGTCCGTATGGGGTTCATCCACGGTACAAAAATTACGGTCGGCCCCTTCGCCCGGTTGAGCATAAATGCATCGGCTTCCCGTGCCGCAGCAACGACTTTTACTGCGTGGATCGCTGCCCGGAGCAGGCCCTGACATTACGGTTAAATCCGGTGCTGGAAACGCTGGGCGATTACCGCTGGACAGCCGAGATGCTGCTCGCCCATTGGGAGATGGCAGAAACCGGCGACCTGCCCGTCGTCGACCTGGAGTATGACCTGGGCAATTCAGGCGGCGGGTTTGACAAAATTCGCTTCAAACGACCGGACCCGAAGGCATGCCTGGACATCGCCGATGAAGAAATCGACATGGGCATCGAATTGAACAAACGCGAAGACGGCCGACCGAAGCGATCGATCTCCATTCCCTGCTACGGTGGCGGCATGTCTTACGGTTCGATGGCACTGTCGGCCCTGGTGGGAAGGGCCAAAGCGGCGAAAGCCCTCGATACCCTCACCTGCACCGGGGAAGGTGGATACCCCGAGGAATTCGTACCCTATGCGGATTATGTCATCACCCAGGTAGCCACCGGTTTGTTCGGCGTGCGGGAGGAGACCATTTTGTATACCCCGATGGTGGAGTTCAAGTACGCCCAGGGCGCCAAGCCCGGTCTGGGCGGACACCTGCTGGGGGACAAGGTGACCCCGGAGGTTGCCGCCATGCGCGAGACGGTGGTGGGCAGCTCCCTGTTTTCGCCATTTCCCTTCCACAGCGTCTACTCGGTCGAGGATCATAAGAAGCACGTCGATTGGGTGAAGGAAATCAACCCCGATGTGCTGGTTTCGGTGAAAGTCTCCACCCCCACCGATGTGGACATGGTGGCCGTCGGCAGCTACTATGCCGGCGCCCACATCGTGCACATCGACGGCAGCTACGGCGGCACCGGTGCCGCACCGGATATCGCCAAGAAAAACATCGCCATGCCCATCGAATATGCCATCCCCAAAGTTCATGAATTTCTCAAAGCCGAGGGGGTTCGCGACGAAGTCTGCCTGATTGCCAGCGGTGGCATTCGCAATGCCCTGGACGTGGCCAAGGCGATCGCACTGGGCGCCGATGGTGCGGTGATCGGCACGGCTGAAATCGTTGCCATAGAGTGCGTCCGCTGCGGAAACTGCGAAAGCGGCCGTGGCTGTGCCCGGGGTATCGCCTCAACGGACGAAGAGCTGGGAAACATGATCTCCGAAGATTATGCCGCCCAGCGCATCGTCAACATGTACATGGCATGGCGCAAACAGTGGTGCGAGCTGCTTCGCGGGCTTGGAATGCGAAGCATAAAGGAGCTGGTCGGGCGATCGGATCTGCTGGTCCATCTCGACTATCTGGAGGAAGACGAACGGTCCGGATATCAACCCGCACCCAGGCAGCAGGTTATCATTTAGCGGTGGTAGAATATCTTGTCAGCTTGGCTGAAAAAGATTCATGAAATTAGCAGATTGCAGTGACCGACCCTGCCATTTACAGGTAAAATAGGAAAACAGTTCGCATGCATTACCGAGACAATTCAATCACAGACAACATACTAGAATCACGGGGAAAAATTCCCCATTCACGATCGATCGGCAAAAAGCCGGCCGAAGAAGGCGGGTGCGGCGTTACCGGTTTTATTTCCTCTATTCCCGTCAGGGGCCGGCATATCTTCGAGCCTTCCATACAGATGCACAAC
>JAHEIV010000504.1 GCA_024639205.1 Deltaproteobacteria bacterium
GCCCAGACCGGACCGGCCACCATGGCAGTACCCGGCCAGTCCACCGAATTTGAACCGCTCTCCCCAGTAGGTTTGCAGAAATTGATATTCCGGCTCATTGATTTCATCGCTGCAGCCGCCCTCTGCAAAGCGCGTGTTTTCGGGAGTGAATCCATACTGCTGCTCCAGCAGAATGTTCTGCTTGGCAAAATAGACTCTTCCGATCTCCGCATCCGGGAAGACAGTGCGAACTTTGTTTTTCACATCGTCAGCTTTCATTACTCTTTTACTCCCCCGGTGGTTACGATCATAGCAATCCTCCTATCATATGCACGGGGCCCTGCGCAAATTTGCGAGATCCGCCAATCGCTCGGATCGAGCCGGATCAGATCGGCATCAGGTACTTTTTTGCAGTACAGCCTTTTTCAGAAACTGAAACACCGCCTCGCCTTCCACCGGCGCCTTTTCATCACCGGCCGCTATCCTTCGGTAATGCTCGAGCCTGGGTCTGTCATAGCTTCCAACGGGATCCTGAACCAGCTTGATGCGGTTGTCGATGCGGCTGTAGATAACGATCGGGCCGAAAATCACCTCGCCGGATTCTTTTTCCGCCACATCGCCCAGAATGTGATGGTGGCGTAGTTGAAAGATTTTCGGCGCCGGTCGGTATCCGAGCAGGTCGGCGAACATGTCCAGCGATTCGATCACCCCTTCCGGGTAGTTGCTCTCCAGGGAAGCGAACCCCGAGCGGGCAATGCCGGCAATGTCGGATTCGCTGTAGGAAAGATCCAGTGTGGCCAGGCACTCTGCGTGCAACTGTTCGACCGACTCTTCCTTGCGGCTGACCACCACGTCTTTGTCGTTTAAGATCTTCATGATGTTGCGAAGGCTGAGCATCTCCTTGATGAACGGATTTTTCCGCATGGCGGCATCTGCAACGCCGGTGCGATAGATCGTCAGGTCGTTGTCCAATACGAGGATGGTTTCGGGATCCGCTGCCGGCTCTTTCAGATAAAAATCCATCTGTCTTACACGCTGGAGTCGGTAGCCGGCGATTTCCAGCAGACCGCGCACAGCGTCCTTGTCGACTTTGCTGCCGCTTCCCGCCGGTCCGATGGAGAGCAACACGCTGTCGGCCAGGCGGTTGATCTCGATTTTTTTCAGCAGGTTTTCCTGAAAGCCCATGAGTCCTCCTCATATTTCGCATCCATAGCTGCCCGGCAATCTACCACAGAAGGCCGGCGTGTGTAAACGAGAGCGAAAAAGTGCTTGATCTTCACCGCCAGTCGGGTAAAAAAGGCTGATACCCTGAAAAAGCAGCAGTGTCAGAATCATTTCTTCCACCGCTTCGAAAATGACGTGCTGCAGCCGGCGACGGCCTGGGGTATGCGGCACGCGGCACACGGCAAAGGTGTAAACGGGGGGAATCCGGGCAGCTTCGGATCCATCGAAATCAATGGTTGTATCCGGCGAAACCAAAATGAATGACAGCGGAAAAAGGATTCGATAATGGCAGATACGGTGAGGCTGGAATACGACGGCAAGGTTTTCGATCTGCCGGTGGTAATTGGTACCGAGGGCGAAAAAGCCATAGACATTTCCACATTGCGTCAGGAGACCGGGCTGATCACCCTCGATTACGGTTTGGCCAATACCGGCAGTTGTTACAGCGATATCACTTTCATGAACGGAGAAAAAGGAATTTTGCGCTACCGCGGCATTCCGGTGGAGCAGCTGGCGGAGCAGGCGACATTCAAAGAAGTGGCCTACCTGCTGATCAACGGTGATCTGCCGACCCACCGGCAGCTGAACCGTTTTTCCGTTCTGCTAAACGACCATTCCCTGGTGCATGAAGACATGCGAACGTTTTACCAGAGCTTTCCCCGGGCCTCCCATCCCATGGGAATTCTTTCCGGCATGGTCAATGCCCTGCGAAGTTTTTATCCAGAGCTGCAGAATCTGGCCGAGGAGATCAACATCACCATGACGCGGCTGCTGTCGAAAGTCCGCACCATGGCTGCCATGTCCTATAAAATCTCCCGGGGCCACCGGGTCGTCTATCCCCGGCCTGATCTGGCGTATTCGGCTAATTTTCTCAACATGATGTTTGACAACCCGGTACGGCCGTACGTCATCGACCCGGACGTGGTGGCGGCCCTGAACGTGTTCTGGATTCTGCACGCCGATCACGAGCAGAACTGTTCGACTTCGGCAGTCCGGGTCGTGGGAAGCGGTCGGGTGACCCTGTATGCCGCCATTTCGGCAGGGATCGCGGCCCTCTGGGGGCCGCTGCATGGCGGGGCCAACCAGGCAGTGGTGGAAATGCTCGCAGAAATTGGCCGCAGCGGCGGCGATATCAAACCGTTTCTGGCACGGGCCCGGGACAAAAACGATCCCTTCCGGTTGATGGGCTTCGGACACCGGGTCTACAAGACGTATGACCCGCGGGCCAAAATCATGAAAAGAATGTGCGATCGGCTGCTGGACAAACTACAGCTGCGCGATCCACTGCTCGACATTGCCAAGGAGCTGGAAGCAGTCGCCCTCAAGGACGATTACTTTGTCGATCATAATCTCTATCCGAACGTCGATTTTTACAGCGGCATCGTCCTGCGGGCCA
>JAHEIV010000505.1 GCA_024639205.1 Deltaproteobacteria bacterium
AAAACCGGGAGCCTGCGAAAAATCGAGACTCAGCTGTGCGACCGGTATGTCTGCGTCGGGAAACATCCGGCACAGCACCGACCAGCTGCCGTGATCCAGCCCCCGATCGGGATCCGGATGCACCGTCACCATGGGCGCCGCCTGCCGCAACAGTGCCAGCATTTCCGGCCAGCCCGGTGCCGGGTACTGCACATCGTAAAGTGGGCGCGGGAAACCGAAAAAGTCATGTATCGTTTCGGGTCGTTTGGCCGCCGTTGCTCGGGTCCCGTCGGTCTCCCAATGGGCCGAGATACACAGAACCGCATCGGGGCGGGGTAACGATCGACCCGCTTTTTCCCATGCCTTGCTAAAATCGTTATTTTCGACCGCGTTCATCGGGCTGCCATGCCCGACAAAAAGTGCGGGCATTTTCACGGCCTCCCGAGAGCAAGTTGCACCATTTTCAACTGTCCGCACCGTTATGCCTCGCTTCGCGCCTGCCGCATCTTCACCGAATAATGACAGATCCCGCTCTCGCGGGGCTACGCCGTCAGACCGCGGATTTACAGGTAAGAATTGGATACGGCCACAGCACCTTTAGGCCAGCTTGGCCCCATTTTCTACCGACCGCTCCGGAACAGCCAGCACTACCGCCCCGTCACTGCGATAAAAACCGGTAACCAGGCACTCGGACAGCATCGGTCCGATCTGCTTGGCAGGGAAATTCACCACACCGACAACCTGCCGGCCCACCAGCTCCTCGGGCGAATAGAGGTCCGTGATGCGGGCGCTGGAATGCTTGATGCCGAATTGCGGCCCGAAATCGACCGCCAGCTTGTACGCCGGTTGCCTGGCTTCCGCAAAGTGCTCGGCGGCGACCACCGTGCCTGCTCGAAGCTCCACCTGCTCGAATTCTTCCCATGAAATGGTTTTCATCTGCTCACCGCAATTCCGGTCAATTCAATGGTTAAAAGAATAAATCGGTTCGTCACGCTTCGTCCAAAAGCTCCCGAGCTTTTTGGGCAACATCATCGTTCAGCAAGCAGGCGATGGCTCGAACGAAGTCGGCAGGGGCCGACTGCAACTGCATTTCAGCAACCATGGTGTTGAGAAGCGATTTGAGATGAAACGGCGGCTGGTCTAAAATCGCCCGGAGCCTGCTGCGGATAGCCGGATCCTGCTGAGCCGTTCGAATCAGCGATACAAACGCTTCATGTTCGGCAACCGATTTATCCGCCATCTCTTTCTCTCCCCGAGACCTCGAGACCGCTATCTTGCCGGTGCCGTCTTTCATCAGAAACACCGACCGGCGCGCCGCCGGCAGGTTCGCGTGCCTGCTGGGAATGTTATTCGGGCTGGATCCGGCCAGCCGGGCGGTATTCATGTGCCCGATAACGGCTCTGCGCAACGAATCGGCGACCCTGCTGTTTCGCAAGCCACCGAAGAGCCGTGCAGATTCCGGCCTTGCAAAGGATATCTTCGTTTCCGCCTTTTTTTTAGCCGACAATCCGCAAGGCCAGATACGGGACCAGATTGAACAGCAATATCGACAATTTAAAGAAAGCGATGCCGGAATAGTGGATGGCATCGAATTTTTCGACCGGTATGCGAAACCATTTGCTGTGCATCCGGTATGTCCAATCGTGGGCCAGAAAAAAAAACAAGCCCCACCACGCCAGCAATATCAGGTTGATTACCGAACACCAGGCCAAGGTGCTGCGTACGACTTCTACCGTTACCGTCATCGGTTATCTCCTTTCTTGATCTGTTGCGGTTGCAGCAAATCCGACGTGCGTCGGCTGTTCGTTTCCATCGGCGCCGCTTCCACATTCTTTGTCCCTCGTGCTTTCCGTCGAGCCGGTCCGGCCCTAAGACGAACACCCTCAGGTAGAGCCACTGTTGTTGGGAGAATCGGCCGGCGGCGGGCCGGTCAGCGGTGATCGACGTCCGGCTTCCCGATCCCTGAAGACGCGGCGCAGCAGAACGCTGAGTTTTTGATAAAGCGGTTTGATGGACAGAATCAGCAATACCGCGGCTCCGGCCAGCTCCAGCCAGCCCGGCACACTCTCGGCGGCCTGGCCGATGGAGGCCCGGGCGGAAACACCGAACAGCGCGTACACCTGGTCGACCAGTATGCCGAACCCGACTGCCGAGCCGGCGATGGCTGTCAGGTAGATTCCGGTGGCGCGCCTGCCCAGCACCCCGCTCAAAACCGTCAGTGACGCCACATTGGTTGCCGGTCCGGCCAGTAAAAACACCAGTGCGGCACCCGGGCTGACACCTTTTAGAATCAAGGCGGCGGCGATCGGGGTCGAGGCTGTGGCACAAATGTATAGCGGAATCCCCACCACCAGCATCAGCAGCATGGCCGGCAGGCCGCTTCCCAGGTGACGGCTGAAGATGTCGTCTGGAATCAGCGCCGTGATGACACCGGCGATCAGCAGGCCGACAAAAAACCAGCCGACCAGATCGTCCCAGAATTCGGTGAACGCGTACCGCAACCCGGAAATGGTTTTTTCGGTCGCCGTATGGTGCTGCCGGTGTTGCTGCGGATCACAGTTAATACCGTCACAGCAGCCGTCCACCGGACAGGACAGGTCCGGGATGATTTCTTCGGAAG
>JAHEIV010000078.1 GCA_024639205.1 Deltaproteobacteria bacterium
AACCCGTCAGCATATGGCTTTTCTGGTGGACGAGTACGGAACGGTCACCGGCATACTGACACTGGAGGACTTGCTGGAGCTAATCGTCGGTTCGCTGGAGGACGAATTCGACGACGAGCTGCCGGACATCTACCCGGAGGGACCGCAACAGTTCGTCATTGTCGGGGGAATGCCGGTTGAGATCGTCAACAGACGGTTCGGACTCCACCTTGAAACGGATAATATCGACACGATTGCCGGCCTGCTGTTGCTGAAGGCCGATCGAATGCTGGTGCCGGGAGATCGCTTTGATCTTCCGGGTGTTCAGGCGACAGTAGTGGAAGTAAAGGACCACCGAGCCACCCGCATCCGCCTGACACTCGCTAAACTGCCGCCACCATCCCGTTAAATACGATAGCGGCCATCCGACTGCCTCGCACAGCCCAAAGCGGGTGCAGTGTCTCAAGACTGCCGGGGCAAGTGCCAGTCGAGCGGCAGGCCTTGCCGCCGGCACAGTCTCGGGGAGATTCGCTTATATGAATCAACGCAATGCCACATCAAAACCAAACGGCAAGCCTGCCGGCACACTCGGCACCTTTGCCGGTGTTTTTACTCCGAGCATACTCACGATTCTCGGTATCATTTTATTTTTACGGCTCGGGTACGTGGTGGGCTCCGCCGGTCTGGGCCGGGCTTTGCTCATTTTGCTGCTGGCCAACGGGATATCGGTTCTGACCACCTTTTCCCTGTCTGCCGTCGCCACCAACCTGAAAGTGAAAGGAGGCGGAGATTACTACCTGATATCGCGCACCCTCGGGATGGAGTTTGGTGGATCCATCGGTATCGTACTCTACCTGGCCCAGTCGGTGTCGATCGCTTTTTACTGCATCGGGTTCGGTGAAGTCGCTGCGGCGCTTCTAGGCGGTGGGCATCCACTGATGCCGCAGATCGTTGCGGCGACGGCCGTTGTATTCCTGTTTGTTTTTGCCTGGCTCGGGGCCGATGTGGCCACGCGCTTTCAGTACGTGGTGATGACCGTGCTGGGCCTGGCCCTGATCTCGTTTTTTGCCGGGGGCTTGAGCCGCTGGGATGCGACCCTGCTGACCGCAAACTGGTCTACGCCCGTTTCTGCGCCACCCTTTTGGTTCATATTTGCGATCTTTTTTCCGGCGGTCACCGGTTTCACACAGGGGGTGAGCATGTCCGGAGATCTGAAGGATCCCGGTCGCAGTCTTCCTCGGGGAACCTTTTCGGCAGTCGGACTGTCAATCGTGGTCTATTTTTTGGCTGCTGTGGTGTTTGCAGCATCACTCGATCAACGGGATCTGATCAGCGATTACAGGGCCATGCAGCGTGTAGCTGCCTTCGACTTTTTAATCACCGCCGGGGTGATTGCCGCCACATTGTCCTCGGCCATGGCCTCGTTTCTCGGTGCACCGCGAATTCTGCAGTCTCTGGCCGCCGACCGGATCTTTCCGTTCCTGATCTTTTTTGCCAAAGGAACCGGACCGTCCGACAATCCGCGTCGCGGGGTCCTGCTGTCGGCAGCGATCGCCCTTATAACCGTTGCGCTGGGCAATCTGAATCTCGTGGCGCCGGTTGTCTCCATGTTCTTTCTGGTTTCTTACGGGCTGTTGAACTATGCCACCTATTTCGAAGCGCGAACCGCCAGCCCTTCCTTTCGACCCCGATTCCGCTGGTTCGACCGTCGGGCCAGCCTGGCAGGCGCTGTTGCCTGTCTGGCCGTGATGGTGGCGATCGATCCGGTGGCGGGCATTGTCGCCCTGGCGGTCCTTTTTGCCATTCATCAATATTTGAAACGCACCGCCGGGCCGGCACGCTGGGCGGACAGCCAGCGCTCCTACCACCTGCAGCAAATCCGGCAGCATCTGATTGCAGCCGCTGCCGAACCGGAACACCCCCGATACTGGCGACCCCAGATTCTGCTGTTCTCCGACGATACGGACCGGCGCGGGCGCCTGCTCACATTTGCATCCTGGATACAGGGAGAAAGCGGATTTACCACGGTGGTGCGCATTCTGGAGGGCCGTGGACCGAAGATGCTTAAAGACAGGGAGGAGGCACAGTTCGACTTGCAAAAAACAATCCGGAATAACGGGATCGACGCCTTCCCGCTGGTGATTACAGCGCCGAATATGAACCAATCAATCCAGACCCTGGTGCAGGCATCCGGTATCGGTCCGGTGCGAGCCAATACCATTTTGATGAATTGGATCGAAAAAAGTCCTCGGCCCTCGTCACGGTATCTGGAAGTTCTATTCAGCCGCAACCTTCGAACCGTTCACCGCTTTGGCTGCAATATCATCCTGCTGGCCGCCGAGGCCGACAAGTGGGAAAGGATGGCCGTTGAGGAAGAGGGTCAAAGGCGGATTGATGTCTGGTGGTGGGCAGACGCCACCAGCCGCCTCATGCTGTTGCTGGCCTACCTGATCACGCGCAGCCAACCCTGGCAGGAAGCAAAGATCCGTGTGATTGCATCAAAAAAAGAAAGCTCCCCGACGGAGGCGTTGGAGAATCTGCAGAAAACCATCGAGGAGGTGCGGATCGATGCCGAAGCGCACATCGTACCGATGTTGGATGCGGATACCCTGATCGAAGAATCCGCCGATGCAGCCCTGGTTTTTATTCCGTTTCAGATTCGCAACGACCGGCCGCTCGATCCGTTTGGCGGAATTCTGGAGGAGACCATCTTCACCCTGCCGGCTTGCGCCCTGGTCATGGCTGCAGAAGATATCGATCTGGAGGCCGAACCGGAGGAGGGCAAGGCGGCGGATATAGCCGGGGCACTGGATGCGGTGGCCGAAGCTGAAAACCGGGTGCGGTTGGCCGAAAAAGAATTCGAGAGCACCGCATCCGCCTTCGAATCGATCAAAGGCAATTTACAGCGAATGCTTTCAGATCCAACGAATGTCCGCGACGAAGCCGGTCTGAGCGCGCTGATGAAAGAGGTCTCTGGCGCGGAAGAAAAACTGGGCAAGGCTCATCGCCGGTTTCTGCGTGAAAAGACCAAAGCCGATGACGCCGCCCGGGAGGCCGAAGCCCTCGGGGCTACCTTGATCGACAAGAAAACCGAAGACGGTGAGCCGGCCAAATGAAGCGATTTGCTGCGGGGGCGCACCAGGCCGCTGTATTTAATGGGACCGGACGGCGATTCCCCGCAAGAGCCTTCCAAGGATATCGGCACCGGTGATTACCCTTTTCACATCCCTGGTCCAGACCAGTATGATATCGTGATCGATCACGTCGTCATCCGGATGTTGTGCAGGCGCTTTCAAGCGTTGAATAATCTGGCCCAATCGAAGGCGGGTGTCCGTTACCATAACCGGACGGTGACAAAAGGAAAACGGATTACACGTCGATTCCCGAAACAGGGCGGACCGTAAAAAACCGTCTGCGTCCAAAAGGAGCTGTGGGATGCCCTGTTGGTTGGTCAAGATTACCCATTTTTTTCCGGATCGTTCGATGGCTCGGAGAAAGGGGTGCTCCGGCGTTCGCTCGAATGCCGGAAAGGTTATCAAGCCATGGTCATTGGTCGGCAGTTCGACCACACTTTGGGGATCGACCGGCTCTCCTTCCTGGGTGACGATCAAATCATCAAACGCCAGAAAGTTGAGCGCCCCGGCACCTTCGACAGCTTCCACATCGGATTCCTCCGCATCCATATGCATTTTGATTACCTGCCTTAAATCCTCTTCCCTGAGATAATGAATGCCTTCCTGACCCAGCCACATGTCCAGGATCATTGCCGACGGTTTTGCAAAAGGAAACAGCAGAAACCTGTAGAAGCGCAGCAAGCCGGATAATTTTGCGGCCACTTGCAATGCATGCCTTGAAAAATACGCTTGCGGGATGATTTCCCCAATAAAGGTGATCAGAAAGGTGGAGAATAAAAACGCCACCAGACCTGTCATAACCGAGTTGGACAGCAGCGCCAGCAGCACATTGACACCGACATTTCCCCAGAGGATGGTGGTCAGCAGCTGATTGGCGTTTTTTCTCAGCAACAGAAGTTTACGGGCGTTTTGGTTTCCCGAAACGGCCTCCACCTCCAATCGCATACGGCTGATGCTAAAAACCGCCAGGTTCATTCCTGAGAAGAATGCCGACTGAGAAAGGCATATCCCAATTCCAACCCATGTCGCTGATTTCATCAAAACCACAACATCCAATTTTCACTCCTTCACGCAATAATTGTCGCAACTCGCCGGGCGCTTTCATTCTGTCGGCCAGGGGTCTATTTAAAGTCAAATCAGGTAACTCTGGAACAGGACCGCAAAACCGAGAAAAGCGAAAAAACCGATCACATCGGTTACCGTTGTCAGGATGATGCTGGAGCTTTGGGCCGGATCAAAACCGATTTTTTTCATCAACAGCGGTATCGCGGCACCGGATAGACCGGCGCAAACCAGATTCACCAGCATGCCGAGACCGATGACCAAACCCAGATAGGGACTGCCGTACCAGATCCAGGCCACCATCGCTGTGATCACCCCAATGATGGCACCATTCATTGCACCCAGCTTTCCCTCTTTCGCGATTAATGCGAGCGTTTTGTTTTTGGGTATTTCGCGCATGACGATCCCTCGCATGACCACCGCAAGAGACTGCGCACCGGCATTTCCGCCCTGGCCGGCGACCACGGGTAAAAAAACGGCCAGAACCGTCAATTTTGCAATGATGCCTTCGAACAAGGCAACCACGCCAGCTGCCATAAAAGCAGTCGCCAGGTTCACGTGCAGCCAGGGCAGTCTTTTTTTCAGTGAAAACCAGATGCTGGAGAAAACCCGCTCATCCCTGCCTGCGCCGAACATCTGTTGAATGTCTTTGGTGGCATCTTCCTGCACGCCTTTTATGATCCTTTCAGCCTTGATGATGCCGAGCATATGATTTTCGCTGTCAACGATCGGAGCGGCGAAATACTTCCGCTTCGCCAGTTCACCAGCCGCTTCCTGTATGTCCACAAAACAGTGAAATGAAAACACTTCTTTGCGTATAATGGACTCGAGGGGTTGATGCGGCTCGGCGATCATCAGATCGCGCATATTGAGGACACCTACGAGACGGTTCTCTTCATCGACTACGTAGGCATAGGAAGACGGGAAACGCTTTTTGGCCTGCGAACGAATTTTGTCGATCGCCTCATGCGCCTGCAGGTTTTTATTGAATGAAAGATATTCCGAAGTCATGGTGCGTCCCACGCTTCCTTCGGGATATTCCAGCAGTTCCCGGATATCGCTTTCCATTTGACCTTTTATGTGTTCCCTGATTTTCTCCCGCGACTCCTTTGGAAGGTGCATCAATACGGTGGCCAAATACTGAGGCTCCAGCACGGGTGCGATTCTGTCCAGAAAGGCATCGTCGGTTTTTTCCAGCAGGGTCGCTGCGTAACTGATCTGCAGGTTTTTCAAGATTCGCAGCGCAAGGGCCGGCTGCAGCAGCTGCAGTATACCGGCAGCCTCCTCTGCGGTCATGCTTTCAAGAACGTATGATGCCGCAGTCATGTCGTGTTCAAAGAACTCACTAACCAGCGGGAGAAACATATTATGATCGTTCATCGGCAAATCCCTCATTGCGGAAGTTCTCGCTTTGTCAAACCCGTCGGGCCCAAGTGAAACAGCTCGCGCATTTGTCTGCTGCTACCGCGGTGGCCGGAAGCGGCGTTGGTGCAAAGGCCGTGCGCTACCCCCTTAATTGCGCTTTACACGGATGGTCACCTGAACATCGGGCCAGCGCTTGTCAATCGGTTGGATCGATGGTGGCGCGATGATTTTACAAAAAAGCTGTGTGTCATCGGTGATACTTTCCAGGTATATCGGGGTTGTAATAATACTGGCGGCAACTTCCTTTTTTTGTGTGACAGGTGAGAGCACCTTGAGTTTTTCGGGTGTCACTTCAATAGAACGAATGGCAAGATTGGCTGGCAATCTGCCCACCAGCTGAGGCCGGATTGTGATTTCGTGCACCAGTATCTCCGTCAACTCGAGTTCGATACGCTGCGGGACGACGTCCAACAGGCTGACCCCTCGAGGGAGTCTGATGTTGTCCTGGGTGATCAGAAACGTCTGCTTGCCGGCCACGGCCTTTGACAAATCGATTTTAACATTTACCTGGTCCGGACTCACGGAGTTCAAATCTGATTTGGGGCCGCTCAGGTGAAGGCGCACATCTTTGGCCTTTTCGCCCGCCAGCACCAGATGCGCCGGCGAGGCAGTGTATTCCACCGGGACGGTGACCACTTTTTCCAATACCTCACCCTGGGCGATGATCAACGAAGAATAAAACAATACGGCCACCGCCAGACTTGCGGTCATCTGGGAAAAAACCAGCCAGCGCGGTTTTCCCTTTTGTAGATCCATCGGGTAGGACAACGTGTTTTGCCAGTGCCCGGATATCCAGCGCACCAGATCTTCACGGCCGGTGACCGGTTCCATCCTTCCATTGATAAACACCGATACCTTCCCCCGCTCTTCGGAAACAACAATCGCCATGGCATCCGATTTTTCGGCCAATCCCATGGCCGCGTGGTGTCGGGTGCCGTAATCATCCGAAAGCTTGGCGCTTTGTGACAACGGCAGTCGCACACCGAATCGGGTGAATCTTCCTTTTTCGGTGATCATGGCCCCATCGTGGCCGGGGGAGTTGGGGTCGAAAATGCTCAAGATCAGCGGTACGCTGACTTTCGCGTCAAGAGGGTATCCCCCCGACAGCCATTCATTGATGGGATCGTTTCCCGGCAGGACGATAATCGCGCCCTGGCGTCGGTCGGCCATCGCAAATACTGCTTCGGAAAGCATTTGAGAAAATTCATCACTGTATTTGCCGGTTTTTGCCCGGCGGATGGTAGCTGTTCGTTCGAGCAGTTTTCTGATTTCGGGCTGAAAGATGATAATAATGGCGATAACCGCCACCTGACTGATATTGCTGAAAACCCACTCGATACCTCTGAGATCCAGCAGGTTGGCGAACAAAAATATCACGATAGCAATCAAGATCCCGGACACCATCTTCCAGGTTCCCAGACCCAGAAGGGTTCGATAAAAAACATACAGACCGGCTGCAACCAGCACGATGTCGATAACCGCACGCCACGTGAGCAACTGCGTCAGCAGTGCAGTTGAAATGATGGGTTCCATTCATCACTCCTTATGTGTCCTTCACCCGCAAGGTTGATACTTCTTTACGGCTGCCCGATGTGGCAGGCGGGCCTATTTTCTCTTGAGCGCCGCGCGCCATCCTCCCATCGGGGTATGCACCGGCCGCAGGATTTTGCTCATATCACGAGCCTGCTCGACGACATAAAATGCAGTTGAATCCAATCTTTTCACCTCCGGAAGGATCCATTTCAGATCACGGCGGCGACAGGCGATATATAATTCTTTGATGGGACCCTGCAAGCCCTCACCGGTAAATACCGTAACGGGTTGCCCCTTTTTTCGCAAGTGGTCCGCAATTTCTTGACCGGCATTTCGGGTCAGCACCTTGAGAATGATGATGCCAAATGCCAGCTTGCGTTCCACCAGTATGCCAATGACATTGCCGGTTGCGTACCCAAAGGCGTAAAACACCGCGAGGATGGGCTGCTCTTTGACCTGGTGAATAACGGCACTGACAACCAAAATCCATATGATTATTTCAAAAACAGCCAAAACAAAGGCAATGGCCGTTCTGCCCTGTACCGTGATGATCGTTCGCACCGTTCCGATGGAGACATCGCAGATCCTGGCAAAGAAGACGATCAAACCGGTCAAAATGATATTGTAATCCATGATACTGAAGCGTCCTCCTCCCAGGGACGGTGAAAAGAGCCACCCTCGATTCTGACAAACTGATGTCGGCCAAATCTTGCCCGCATTTCTGCAGAAGGAAGCCAAACGATCGCTCAGGCGCCATCAGAGCCGGTATTTCATCCGGCGGCGGCCGGAGGCGCCACTGTCGAGGCGGATTGCTATTTTAGGTCAAAACCCAAACCCGGACGGCCGGTGGGATACACGATTCCATCTTTCAGGAGCACGGCACCGGCTGTGGGGTCGTTTTCCAGGCCCAGATGGCCGTCGAGATCGGCGTAGGCCACATTGGGTCGCGAAAGGGCAAAGTGCAGACCGGCTGCGATGGCCAGGGCGGCCTCATCCATGCAGCCAACCATCACCTCCAGACCGGCGGCCCGGGCGACGGCATTGATTTTCAGGGCTTCATCAATTCCCCCGACTTTCATCAGCTTGATGTTGACCATGTCGATCCGATTGCGTCTGGCCAATTTGAACACATCCCGCAGATTCATCAGACTCTCGTCTGCCATGACAGGGATCGGCACCCGACCGGTAATGTTGCCCAGGGTCTCCTCTTGCTTTTTGGAAGACGGCTGCTCCAGCAGCTCGACGTTGGCCGGCCGGGTCTCCTGAACGAATCGAACGGCATCGGCTTCGCCGTAGCCCTGGTTTGCGTCGAAGCGCAGCTCGATTTTGCTGCCGACAGCCTCACGGATTTTTATCACTCTGTGCACATCCTCCGCTACGTTGATCCCACCCTTGATCTTCAAGGCCGTAAATCCCTGGCCGACAAATTCCCGGGCGTGCATGACGGCATCATCTTCTGAAAGTATACCGATGGTAATGCTGGTCTTCATCCGGTGCCGGTAGCCCCCCAGCAGCATGTAGATGGGCAAACCGGCGGATTTTCCAAGGATGTCATAGAGCGCCATATCCACCATCGCAATCGCCGAAGGCTGTTTGTCGAGAACCGATTTCAGCTTTTCCAGCCGGTAGGCGATGCGCAGGGGATCGGTTCTTCGAAGCAGCGGTTCGATGACCGTATGAAAGGCGTTCAAAACCGATTCAGCCGTTTCACCGGTGACGCTTTTGTCCGGCGCTGCGCAGCCAAAGCCGGCAATTCCGACGGATGTTTCCACCCGCAGCAAAACATTTTCGATCCGATCGATGGTTTCGTAGGCTATCGAATAGGGCTCGACCAAGCGCATGGGCACCGGCCATGCCTCGAGATGGGTGATCTTCACGGTCAATATCGCCTATGGTGGATCTCGTCCAGGGTCATGCTCTTTATATCCTCTACCAGTGCTACAAGGTGGGCCACCATGATTTCCCATATTTTTTCGCCCTTTTCCGCGCTGGCTCGGGTGGGATCGCCCATGACACCGTTTGGAGAAATCTTGCGGGTATAGGCATACCAGGTGATCCCGCGATTGCCGGTAAAGTCAAGGTAACGACTGGAAAACGCGGGGATGCTTTTTTCTGCCTTTTCGATGCGAACCATGTGAGGCCGGACCGCCAGGTTCGTGCTTGTCTCGATTTCACCGGCGTGCACGTCATTGGGGGTTTCAATGAAGCGGTAGATATCCATGTCGCTGGTCTCGCCGGTATCCACGCACACGAAAATATGCGCATCCCGGTTGATCATCTGGGCGGCGTGGTTGATCGCCGGGGCGTTCCCGCCGTGACCGTTGATGATAACGAGTTTCTTTATGCCGTTTCGGGCCACGCTCATTCCGATGTCATGCACCAGCCGGGTGAGGGTCTGGTTGTCGATGCCCACCGTGCCCTTGAAGTCGTCGTGGTGATA
>JAHEIV010000506.1 GCA_024639205.1 Deltaproteobacteria bacterium
GCTTCAGAAACCGGTTGTGCAGATAAACCGGATGAACCCTCGTCCCGATCGGGGGGTTGATGGGATTCAGATAATCGGTGTCCTACCGGAAATGGTCTTTCGCCCGCTGAACGGCATTTGCTGCGGCCGCGCCCAACGAATATCACCCCTGTACGGCAATTGGACGCTCAGGCGTACCACCCACCATCGGTCGCTTGTGATCAATTGGTGAGACTTTGAATGGGAGCCGGGATTCGCCCGCCGAGCCGGATGAACGCGTTGGCTCCTTTGGCATTGTTCACCGACATGATCACGGACTGCCCGAGCAGTCCTCCGAAATAGGCACTATCGCCCGCTTTTTTTCCCGGCACCGGGATGAGCCGGGTGGCGGTGGTTTTTTTATTGATTACGCCGATGGCCATTTCGTCGGCAATGATCGCGGCAATGGTATCCTCGGAAGTCTCTCCGGGTATCGCCACCATATCAAGCCCCACCGAACAGACACTGGTGATGGCCTCCAGCTTCTCGAGGGAAAGGTGCCCGTCGGCAGCTGCCTGGGATATGTTCAAATCCTCGCTGACCGGTATAAAAGATCCGCTCAAACCGCCCACGTGGGAGCTGGCGAAAGCGCCTCCTTTCTTGACTGCATCGTTAATCAGAGCCAGTGCAGCGGTCGTTCCCGGTACACCGATACTGAGCAGGCCAAGACTTTGAAAGATTTCACCGACGCTGTCACCAACGTTGGGTGTCGGCGCCAGCGACAAATCGGCGACACCGAACCGTATGTTCAACTGATCGGCAACCTCCCGTCCGATCAACTCTCCGACCCGGGTGACCTTATATGCCGTGCGCTTGATCAGCTCTGAAATGCGGCCCAGATCCAAGCGCGGATTGCCTTCCAGGGCTCGTTCGACGGCTTTGTTCACCACACCGGGCCCGCTGACGCCCACGTTGATGACTGCGTCAGCCTCTCCGATACCCAGATAGGCACCGGCCATAAACGGGATATCCTGGGGGATGTTGGCAAATACGCAAAGTTTGGCGCATGCGATTCCGTCCTGTTTTGCGGAAAGGGTAGCGGCACGTTTGATTTTCTGACCCATCAGGTAAACGGCATCCATGTTGATACCGGCGCGGGTGGAAGCCACATTGACAGAGGCGCACACCCGCTCGGTCCCGGCCAGTGCCTCCGGAATGGCATCGATCAGGGCGCGATCGGATTTGGCAATACCCTTCTCCACCAGTGCCGTAAAACCGCCGATGAAGTCAACCCCAACGTCTGCCGCTGCCTTGTTGAGCGTGTGTGCGATTTCGATCATCTGTGAGGAGGAAAAAGGACCCGCCACAACGGCAATGGGACTGATGGAGATCCGCTTGTTGACAACCGGGATGCCGTATTTTTCTCCCACCCGCTCGCAAACCGGCACCAGGTTTCCGGCCAGTGTCGAGATCTTCTTGAAAATGTTATCCTTCAACCGGCTCAGATCATGACTCGTGCAGTCGAGCAGGTTGATGCCGAGGGTGACCGTGCGCACGTCCAGATGCTCGCTTTGCAGCATCTCCAATGTGGAAAGAATCTCTCTGTCGGTCAGCATAGGTTTTTCCGCCAATAAACGTTCAGCCGCTGATGAACGGTGGGTTCAGATTTTGTGAAAGTGGTTTCAAATACGGTTGATGGCTTCGAAAACGTTGCGATGCTGGATACTGATATCCAGGGATAATTCGGTCGCCTTGCTGCGCAGATCTCCGTAAAGTGCCTGAGAGTCGATATCGTTGGGTATGTCGACTTCATAAATCATAACGTTGTCCGCCGGATCGTCACCGCCTTTAAAAATGGCCTGTAAATTGGTGACGTTGGCCCCATAGCGGGCGATGATTTCCGTAATGGCAGACACCAGCCCTTTACGGTCGGGACCTTTGGTGGTGATCACGAACGGTTCGCTATTGCGAATATCAAACCCCGGTCCGGCGTCTGTTTCGAGCCGTTTGGCATAGACATGCAGGTTCAGCGGACTGAGGCCATCGCAGAGATGACCACGCAGTTCCTCCAGCGTCAGGGCCGCCGGTATGGCCGCGATGAATATACCGCTGAACTCCGACTGCAAGATCGTCTGGCTGACGTTTTCGATGTTGCACTCATGCTCGAATAATATGCGCGTAACGGCGGCAATGATACCCGGCCGGTCCGGGCCCAGAATTGATATAACCGCTTTCTTCATCGGTCCTCTCTTTGACTGCCCACCGCTCGGCGGCAGTAAAAAAGGTTACCATACCAGAATCGATACAGCTGTCAACCTGGATGTTGCGAACACCGATCCATACTGCAACCGATCGCCCGTGCCAAAAATAGTGCACCGGGGGTCCAGGATAGCGTGTCTTGCGAATGCATTACCGAATTCACCGGCACTGCGTCCGCAGGGACAAAAAGGTGGGGCCCTTTTTTCGGACCCGCCGGCCGGCAACACAGCCACCGGGCATCCGGACACATGGACACTCGCTGAAGACAGGTTCTGATTTACTCCCGGCAGGCAATGTGCTATTAAATCCCAGATTTGTCTTTCCAGCTTCGATATTCCGGCTGAACGAAGGCGCTCCACTGCTGG
>JAHEIV010000507.1 GCA_024639205.1 Deltaproteobacteria bacterium
GGTTGCATGCCGAGCTCTTCCAGGAAGTCGTGATAGTTATGGGCCACGCATATGATTTTGGCCGGTTTGAGGACCGGTGCCAGCAGCCGTACTTCTGCACGCGCTCTGACAACCGGCGTCCGCCGCACAGTCAGCGCTTCCTTCTGCTGCTCGCCCAGCCACTGCAGGCAGTCCCGAGCTGTGTGCCTCGACTCATCACCGCCTTCCAGGAACGCAATGGTTTCCGGCGGCACCAGTAATTCCGCCTTCGCTCTGGGCCGCGGGTCATTGAGGGAGGCCAGCATCGCCTCACAGGCCAGGTTGAGATCGATAACCTCTTCGTTGTCTAGGCACCCGAGTCTGGGGTCACCTTCGTCTTGGAACATTACCAGCTTCATCTGTCATCTCCTGATTGATTTTGTCTCGTGGTGCAGTCTTTCTTTTTCGATGGATGCCGCGATGCCTGCCATGTCCTTTTTCCGTGGCCGGAAGTCACGGAAATTCTCCGCCCAATGCCGGGAATCGCCGTGCCAGGCACCAGAAGCCGGAGTGCGGGCACGCAATCCAACTGGTGATTGCGCGCTTTAGCCGGACAGTTTCTCGGTGAAAAGCTCTTCTATTGTTAACTCTCGTCTCGTAATTCCTTGTTCGTGGGCGTATCGAGCCAGTGCTTCAAGTGTCTTTCGGTTTGGCTCTAACCCGTAGGGCCAGAAATCCTCGCCGAACAGTTCATGCGTCTCGGCCATGTAGGCCGGCAGCAGCGGGAGCATCACCGCCAGAGCCTTGGTATCCGCCAAGGCATCGAGGACCCTTCGGCGTGCGCTCTGCAGCGCGTTGTAAAGGGTGCCGAGGAGCCATGGAGCGTTGCGGTATATATCCTTTCGCATGACGACGCAATGCATGATCGGGTGAATACCGGTGTGCCGGAAGTAATCGATCTCAGCGGATTTGTAATCAGCAAACATACGTTTGATCTGCGGCAGTCCTGCCGTGAAGCAGGCGGGTGCCTGGTGAATCAGGACGGCGTCAACTTCCCCCGCCTCAAGCATACCCGACATTGTCTGTCCGTCCTCCAGGTAATTGATCCGTGTACCTGCCGGCATCTGCAGGGGGACGCGCGGACGTTTCGCGGCTACCCAGTCTACCGTGTGTAAATCAAAACCCTGGTCGCCCAGGATACCGACGATCCAGACCAGTGCGGTCATTCCCCACTCGCGTATGGCGATACGTTTCCCATTCAGATCCTTCGGCCTCTTGATTCCTGCAGCGGCGTGGTAATAAACCATCGAATGACGAAACGCCCTGCTCGGGAAAACGGGCAGCGCCACAAAGGGATTCTCCGGCTGGTCGCATAAATAGAAATACGAACCCATGGACATTTCCGATACATCGAACTCCTGATCCTGGCACATCCGGGCGAAAATCTCCGAAGGAGGCAGATGTTCAACCTGCAGCTCGATGCCGTCTTCTCGCAGCAAATCAAGGTCCAGGGCCCGTATCCGATCGTAGTTTCCGAAAGCCGCGGAGAGGGTAATAGTTTTTTTCATTGATTTATCCAATTGCAGGCTTTTGCGTGCCAAGGGACCGAATCAGAACACACCTTGACGATCACCTTCGCACCACGCCTATGTTTTTTTTTGACCTTCAACATACAAGCTCGAGAATATCCAAGCCGTTGACCCGATCCAGGAGGTAGATCAGTCCCCGTGCATCAACATCGACATCGTTGCTCATCGGGGCGGGAGCTCCCTGTGCGGGTTCAGGGATAAAGAAACCTCTTTCCTCCGGGAGAAATGGATCGGCGATATCGATGACCCGCAGGCCGCCGCTAAACCAGGCCGCATACACCAGGGTGGAATCCATGTGCTCCTGGAACTGGTGGGCACCGAACCTGCTGCCGGGTACCCGGCTCCAGGGTGAATCGGCCTCGCTCACATGATACGTGGAGAGCGGTTTCATGTTACCGATGTCGCCGACATCAAAGACCCACAAGAAGGCATGCGGCTGGCCTTTGTGATGGGCGTGTTGTTCATCGATGACGACGGCGAGGTGTCGCCCGGCTACCGGGAAGGGTACCCTGAGTACCGTATGGGTCGTGTCGGGTACGGGCGGGTGATAGTCATATGCCCCGATGGTTTCCGGCTTTTTGATATCGGTTATGTCCACAACCCGGAACCCTGCGCCACAGCACGCGGCCCACAATTGATCCTCGAACCGCATGGCATGGTGCAGTCTTACCGGGTGATTCACCCAGAGGGGGGCTTCACCCTCGGCGATCTTTTGGCCGGGAATCCACCAGCGGGAAACTTCTGCCGGTTTGCTGGGATTCTCGAGGTCATAATTGACCAGGATGTTACCGTTGAATCCTTCCATTTCCGTGGAGAGGTAAAGGTAGGAGTCGTCAACATCGAAGCGGTGAGCGCCAAACCACCCGGTCTTTTGGTAGGCGATTTCCTGGGGTCTCGATCGATCGGAAATATCATATATCTTGAATCCGCCTTCATTGTAGCCTCGCTGTTCCGCTTCCATGAGCAGCGGAATATCTTGCGGTTCAACTCCGAGTAGGGCGGCAATTTCGCGGTCGGCAGGTGGCCTGCCATGG
>JAHEIV010000508.1 GCA_024639205.1 Deltaproteobacteria bacterium
AACCAGTCCGGCCGCGGTGACAAGGATATTTTCACCATTGCCGACGCATTTGACGATCCGGGATGGAAAGAATTTATCATTGATAAGGCCAGGCAATATGAGAGCAAGCGCATCTGCACGAAGTGAAAGGCGTCTGTTTCAAAATACGCAGCGCATCGCCAAGACTCCCATTCACCGGGAAACATTTTCTCAACCCAATTGCAGCTGGAGTGGTAAACATGCTGGAAGAGTATATCAAACACCGCTTGCAGGAAAAAAACATCCTGTTGATGACCCACATCGTGATGGGCTATCCCTGCTTCGAGGATTCTTTTAAAATCGTCGAATCGATGGTCACTGCCGGGGTGGATCTGATGGAGTTGCAGATCCCTTTTTCAGAGCCGATAGCAGACGGTCCGGTTATCCTGGCCGCAAATCAGAAGGCTCTTGAAAACGGCGCAACCGTGCATCGCTGCCTGCAGTTCGCCCAGAAGGTGGCAGCCGCCTTCGACATCCCCTTTGTTTTCATGAGCTATTTCAACATTGCTTACAAATTCGGGATTCCAGGGTTTGTCGACACCATGGCAACAATCGGGGTGAAAGGCGCCATCGTGCCGGATCTGCCGCCCGAAGAAGGCCGGACATTTCTCACGGAAATGGAGCGCCGTGCCTTGGCACCCATCTTGATTTTTTCTCCCAGCACATCTGTCGAGCGGCTGCAGTACCTGGCAGGTTTTGCCCGGGGCTTTGTCTACTGCGTAGCGCGCAAGGGCGTTACCGGCATGGACACCGATTTTTCCCGACAGCTGGACGAATACCTGACCCGCTGCCGGAGCGCAACGGCCCTGCCGCTGGCCTTGGGTTTCGGCGTCAAATCCGCCGAAGATATTGACTTTCTGGCCGGCAAAGCGGAAATTGCCGTCATCGGCACCGCCACCATCCGATTGGTGGAAGATCAGGGCGTCGAAGCCGTTTACGATTATATCTCCAACTTGAGGTAGAAGATGTCTGCGGAACCGAACAAAAGGCGCAAATTAAAAAAACGCTGGATCCTGCTGCTGACCGCCGTCGTGGTTGTCATTGCCGGATCCTTGTGGGTAGCGGACCAGTTCCGCGAGGAAGAAAAACAACTTCGCAGTGATCTTCGGCAGGCAGTGAAAAAGCAGTTCCCCGAACAAGCGGCCAGGGTGGCTGATTCTTTTGGTCTAAGTCGTTTCGATGTCCATCCAGATCCAACCAATCCAATGCAACCGGGCGGCAATACGGTCGTTTTGGTCCACGGGCTGGACGAACCGGGCAGCATTTGGATGAACCTGGCGCCGGAATTGCATCACCGCGGCTTCGATGTCTGGATCATGCGCTATCCAAACGATCAACCGGTTGTCGAGTCGGCCGAACTGTTGCTCGATCACCTGAAAATGCTGCCCCTGGCCGGCGTGCAGGAGCTGGCCCTGGTCGGCCACAGCATGGGTGGCCTGGTAGCCCGGGAGCTGTTGACCCGCCCGGCTCTCGATTACCAACAAAGCGTTTCGTACGGTGAAGTGCCACCGGTGGTCGCGCTGGTGATGGTCGGAACCCCAAACCACGGATCCGAGCTGGCCCGATTTCGTGCAATGACCGAAGTCCGCGACCAGCTGGTTCAGCTGGCTAAAGGGGAAGCCAACTGGCTCGGCGGCATTCTGGATGGTGCCGGGGAGGCAAAGATCGATCTGCTGCCGGGCAGCCGATTTCTGACGACCCTTAACGCCCGTCCGCACCCGCAGGGAGTCAAACTGCTGGTGATTGCCGGAATCGCCAGCCCCTGGAGCGAAAAGCAGATCGACGGGTTCATCGCAAATCTACACGATCGAAGGCCGACAGAATCCGAATCGATGCTCGCCGATCTAAAAGATAGCTTGGTGTCGCTGACCAACAATTTAGGCGACGGGCTGGTGACAGTGGACTCTGCACGACTGGACGGCGTCTTGCTCCGGACGGTACCCGGTAATCACTCCTCGATGATCCGCAACCTGACGGAGAACAGCGAAAGGGTGCCACCGTCGGTGCCGATTGTCGTTGATTTTCTCGAAAAGGTGTTCGCCGAATACAGCATATAGCCGGCATATTCCATGAACGAACAGGTAAGATGTTTACTGGGCGGTAAGACAAATCGTCGAACTGGCCTGACTGCCGATGCCCCGTGTCTCCAGCTGCACCTGTAGTATCTGCACCCGATTCGATTCTCGGTTTGCTTTGACGACCAGTGCATCTCGAACCGACCTGGCACTTTGCCCTGCCAACTACCGCTGTGGTTTTCTATTTGCAACAGATTTGTCGATCGATGCGTCTCCGGTCCCACCGGTGCCATTGCCACAGCGTCCAGATCGACATAAGTCCGTCCAACACTAAACTTTATCCAAACGTTTATTTTTCTATCGGCATTGAATGGGGAGCCACTGCATCCCCACCAATATATTTCCGGTGATGTTTGCCATCGGCAGATCCCCGGCGGCATCGCAGGTTGGAAAGAAAGGTGGGTTGACTCCCATCGGAGGCTGAGTCGCCCGCACCGATTATAGACCGGACCGCAGGAAGATGAATCCGGATCCATCAAACACTTCC
>JAHEIV010000509.1 GCA_024639205.1 Deltaproteobacteria bacterium
TTCGCGGATCTTGTGGGACAGCTCCACGGTGTTGAATGGTTTTTGGATAAACCCGTTGCAGCCGCGCTCGAGGATGGTCTCGGCCTGACCGTTGAGGCTGTAGCCGCTGGCCAGCAGCACCCGGACCGCCGGGTCGATGGACTTTAGCTGGTCATACACCTCACCGCCGTTCAAGTAGGGCATCACCATGTCCAAAACGACCAGGTCGATGCGCGATTGGTTGGCCTCGAAGATCCGCAGGGCTTCTTCGCCGTTTCGGGCCGGCAGCACCTTGTAGCCGAGGCTTTCGATCATCCGCTTGCCGACATCGACAATCACCGCTTCATCATCGACCAGCAAAACGGTGCCGCTGCCCAGCATGCTCTCCTGGACCGGCGTTTCTTTCTCGGCTTGCTCGGCCTCAAGCGCCGGCAGGTAGATGTTGAAGGTGGTTCCCCGGCCGAGTTCGCTGTAGCAGTTGATGATGCCGCCGTGGTTTTTGACGATCCCGTAGGCAGAGGCCAGCCCGAGCCCGGTGCCCTTGCCGACATCCTTGGTGGTGAAAAACGGCTCGAAGATCCGCCGCTGGGTATCTTTGTCCATACCGGGGCCGTTGTCGGTGATCGATATTTTCACGTAATTGCCCGGCTGCAAGCTGTAGGGCTTTTTGCGGGCATAGGCGTCATCCAGGATCACGTTGTCGGTCTCCAGGTAGAGATCGCCGCCTTCGGGCATGGCTTGCCAGGCGTTTACGTAAAGGTTGAGCAGCACCTGCTCGACTTGTCCAACATCGACGCTGACCATCCAGATTTTTTTGCGGTAGCGATTGTGGATGTTGATTTCCCTGCGGGTGCGCCCGAAGATCTCCGCGGTGCGGGTGAGCACGTCGTTTAAGTAGGTGGGCTTGACCACGTATTTGCCGCCGCGGGCAAAACCGAGCAGCTGCTTGGTCAGGTGCGCGCCGCTTTTCACGCAGCGCTCGATGCTCTGGACGTGTTCGTGCAGTGCGTCTTCGGGTTTGAGCTCGAGCATCATCACCGATGCGTTTCCCTGGATGCCCATCAGCAGGTTGTTAAAATCGTGGGCGATGCCGCCGGCCAGGGTCCCGATCGACTCCATGCGCTGGGACTGCTGGAATTGTCTTTCCAGCTTCTTCTGGGCGGTGATGTCGCGCAGAAAGTTCAACGCGGCGATCTTTTTATCCCAGCGGATCAGCACGGCGTTTAGCTCGACCCACAGCTGGTTGTTATCGGCGTTGACGAGCTTGAAGCTGCAGGTTTGGGACACATCGTTGTTCTTGAGTCTTTTCTTGTACCACTGCAGCACGTTTTGCTTGTCATCGGCATGGATGTATTCGAAAAACGGGGTCCGGTCGATGTCGATGGACATCTCCCGGCTGAGCTCTATAGCCTTTGGATTGGGAAAGGTCACCTTGCCGTCCTGGATGATAAAGATCGCATCGTTGGCGTTTTCCACCAGCAGGCGATACTTTTCTTCGGATTCGCGCAGCGCGGTCTCCGAGCGCTCGCGCTCGAGGATCTCGACCCTGAGCTTTTTGTTGGCCTCCGACAAATCCTGGGTGCGGTCTTTGACCAGCTCTTCGAGATGCTCGCGGTACTCTTCGAGCTCATCTTCTTTTTGCTTTACGTTGTTGATGGTGTACTGGGCGTGGGAGCCCAGGATTACAAACAGACACAAGACGATCACCCGGATGTAAATATCGTACATGTCCCGGCCCATGAGCTGGGCCAGCAGGTTGAAACGATCCGAGAAAAAGATGTGCAAAAAGGTGTCCAGGGCAAAGTACAGGATGGCGACGAAAATGGCGGCCAGGACCATGGAATTGACCCGGCTTTCCGGCTCGGCGGGCTGTTTTTTTTCAGCGGGTTTCAGCCGCTGCAGAAGTTTTCGCATCGCATTTATCCAATCAGCCGCCACACGCTGCCGGTCTTCATGCGCAGCGTTGCGGCGCGGCAATAGGGAAAATTTGTACTACAACAGTAATTTGTGGCACGGATCGCCGCTCAATGTCAATAAAAGATTTGCAATTTTAGAGGGTTAGTTCAAATGGCGTGACCGTCCGGCGGGCTAAAACAAGCGCCCAGCAATACCCTGATTTTTCAGGGGGCAGCCAAACGCCCGACCGGTGGGGTCTTTGGCGCCTACCAAGCGCTCGCAATTCGGGGGCGCCGGCAGCGGATAAAGCGGGTTTTTTAACCGGCTGACAGCGTTTTTTTCAACTGTGCGTTCCCGGGGCTCAGGTCGCTGCAAATCGTTTGCGCAGCCCGCCGCCGGCATCCAGGGCCAGGCTCAACAGGGCGGGAATCAAAAAGATGGTGAAGATCGTTGATACCAGCAGGCCGCCGATCACCACACTGCCCAGCCCGCGGTAGAATTCGGAGCCGGCCCCGGGGGCCAGCACCAGGGGCATCATGGCCGATACGGTGGTGATGCTGCTCATGTAGATCGGCCGGATGCGCGAGCGCACCGACTCGGATATGGCCTGCCGCGGGGCCATGTTCTGATCGCGGATGTTGTTGAGCGACTGGTGCACGATCAAAATGGCGTTATTGACCACGATGCCCACCAGGATGACAA
>JAHEIV010000079.1 GCA_024639205.1 Deltaproteobacteria bacterium
CCCCGGGCGACGGCCACGGGTTGCGCGTGCACTCTCTGGGGCCCTTCACCGTCGGCGGGCTCAATTGCTGGGAAAACTGGATGCCGCTGGCCAGGGCCGCTCTGTATGGACAGGGTGAGGATCTGCACATCGCGATCTGGCCGGGGGGGCTGCACAACACGCAGGACATCACGCGCTTTATTGCGCTGGAGGCGCGCTCTTACGTGGTGTCGGTTTCCGGGCTGATGCGCGCGACCGACTTTCCGGCAGACACTCCTCATTTTTCCGCCATCACCGCCGATATCGACGGACCGCTTGCCAACGGGGGCTCGTGTGTCGCCGGTCCGGACGGTACCTGGGTGGTCGAGCCGGTGGTTGGAGAAGAACGGTTGATTGTCGCCAACCTGGAGCATCGGCGCGTGAGAGAAGAACGCCAGAATTTCGATCCGGCGGGTCATTATTCCCGTCCGGATGTCACCCTGCTGACGGTCAACAGAGAGCGGCAGCGAACCGTGAATCTCGTTGACTGAGCCGGGTCGGGATCTGTGTGATTCAAATGGTACCCACTGTAATGATGATTCATTTCCACACGGCTGAAACTGATTGATGATATCGAAGCGTCGCATCTGCGGTCCGCAGACCGGGGATCACACCCTCAGGGCCGCCGCTCGATCAAAGATTATGGTGCCCTTGACTGCATTTATGAGATATAATCAATATTTCCGATCTGCGAATGAAAAAAGGGCACCGTGCTGCTCGGTATGGTCATTTGACACGGATGGTGACAACCGGGTGTGCGGCCGGGGACGGGGCCGAAATCTAATAATGGCACCACACTGACAGGTTCTGGGGCCGGCGGAGGCGCTTTTCTGCTCACTGCATCCCAGACCATCTGCCAGCCGAATGTGGGTTGCGTTCGTTTTTTCAGGTCTATGACTTACCAGTCCATCAAGTGGATCGTCTTCACGGCGCTTGCGCTGACCGTTCCGGCGGTGTTTTTTCTCGTGATGGTGGTGATGTTTATGCCGGCAGTTTTCTTTGTCGCCGGGATCGGTTATGTCATCCCCAAGCTGTTTGCCGCCGGATCTGTTGGCGAGTCCATGAGTTTTATTGTCATAATGGGAGTGCATGCGCTCATTTACGCAGCCCTGTACTACGGGTTATCGGTTGCAATTGCCAGGGCTCTTCATTTGATAAGGAGCCAGTTGGCCAGAGTTATCGCGGTGGCGGCGGTCTGCCTGGGTCTTGGCTCGGTGACCCTGTTTCCGGTTTACGGCGCCGGCGGTCACGGTCCGACGCGCTGGTTTACGCTGGTGGAATTTCTGACAGATGTGAATAAATCTTACGGAACCGGCAGCGCACAACTCGTTTACGGCACCGCTATTTTACTGCTGTCGGTCTTCCTGTTCTTTAAAATGCGCAGGGGCAACCGCACCCAACCGGGCGGTTGATCCCAAGGATCGTCGCCCCCCGGTACCGGGATGTTCGATCGGGAGCGGCAGAGCCCTCCTGCCGGGCGATGCCGATCGCTGCGGCAGCCTTGGGAACAAGGTGCGAAAAACGCATGGAAGTGCTCAACATCCACGAACGCGAACTGGCGATCGATGCCGCCCGGGTCGGTCAGTTGATCGATACACTGGCTTCGCCGCAAGACAGGCTCTGGCCCTTGGATCGCTGGCCGCGGATGAAGTTTGATCGACCGCTGTCCGTCGGGGCCACCGGCGGGCACGGACCGGTTCGGTATGTTGTCGATCGCTACCAGCCGGGCAGATCGATCCGCTTTCGTTTTCAGCAGCCGGCCGGTTTTAACGGGTTTCATGGCTATGAAATATTCGAGCGTTCGCCCGGGAAAACACTGCTGCGGCACACCCTCAGGATGAGTGCCACCGGACCGGCGCTGTTTTCCTGGCCGTTTGTATTTCGGCCGCTTCACAACGCGCTGATCGAGGACTCGTTATCGCGCGCCGAAGCGGGGGTGGGGGTCGTTTCAAACCGCAGCCGATGGTCGCTCTGGGTTCGGTTTCTGCGCCGGGTCCTCTCAGGCGGTCGGGCGAAACCGCCGGGCGCAACCGGCAGGGGCACTCCGGCACGGACGCTGAAATCTGCCAGCGGGGCAGAGAAGCCGGCGCCGGATGAATCGTGAACCAAGATGGGTGGTGAAAAGATGGAAAAAGTATATGACGGTCAAAGAAAGGACAAGCTGGGTACCGAGAACAATCCGGCTGTCGTGCACGTGCAGACCAAAAAAAGAATGAAAGAGGTCGTCTCGATTTTTGAAAAAAACGGCTGGAAATACAAAATCGATCTGCAGCCGGACAAAGAAGAGGATGTCTCCGCGCTGGAAATCCTGATGAACTGGCCAAAGCCGGTAGCGGCCGAAAAAAAAGTCGGTCGCAACGATCCCTGCCCTTGCGGAAGCGGGAAAAAATACAAAAAATGCTGTGGCGAGTAAGAATCGGGGAGCCATGTCGAAACACATCGGAATCGTGGCCTGCAGCGCCGAAGGAGCGGCGCTGTGTTACCGGGCCCTGTGCGCCGAGGCACCGGCCCGCATGGGCCGCCACATGCACCCGGAAGTGTCGATGCACACCCACCCGCTGGCGGTGTACATGGTTTACATTCGAGAGGGAAACTGGGACGGGGTCGCCGAACTGATGCTTTCTTCGGCACGCAAGCTGGCAAAGATCGGCGCCGAATTTGCTATCTGTCCGGACAACACCATTCACCAGGCTTTCGATCGGGTAGCAGCCGAATCGCCCATCCCCTGGCTGCACATTGCCGAGCAAGTGGCCCGTGCCGCCAAACGGCAGGGATTCAAACGGCTGGCGCTGACAGGCACCAAATACCTGATGACCGGCCCGGTCTATCCCGGGGCCTTCGGGCGGGTCGGGCTGGCACTGGAAATTCCGGATGATACCGAAAGACAGGAAATCGACCGCATCATCTTCGATGAGTTGGTAAACGGCATATTTGCTGAAGAATCGCGGCGAACCTTCAATGCGGTTTTTCAGCGCCTGAAAGACCGCGGCTGTGACGCAGCCGTGCTTGGCTGTACCGAAATCCCGCTGATCGTGGATCCCGACGATTGTCCGCTGCCCACACTCGATTCAACCCGGCTGCTTGCCGGGGCAGCGCTGGAGGAATCGCTCAAGGCGGGCTAATCGTCACTGATTCGAAACAGCGGCTCTTCGAGGAAGGTGCTCTTGCACCGCGGGCAGCGGCTGGGACGGGTAAAGCGCCTGCGGTCTGCGAAAACATAGCCGCATTTGCGGCAGGTGCTGGGCCGCATGCCCAGCTTTCTGCCAGCGGCAGACAGCGACCGGGAGATGTGGGCCAGGTGCTCACAGACCTCTTTTTCTTTGACCTGCAGCGCCGAGGCAAGCTCCGCTGCACTTTGTTCGGAGCCGGCCAGCAGCGCCATCATCTGCTGGCGAACGGTTTTCATGATTCGAATCGAAAAGAGACGCTGACGATGAAACAGATGCTGTTACTGGTGATTATTCTCCTCGGGCTTCCCTCCATGCTCTCCGCTGTCTCCGGTCGGGGTATTCGCTGCGGCAGCGACCTGGTTTCCCCCGGATACCTGAAATTCGAAGTCTTGCAGACTTGCGGGGAACCCGTTTCCCGGGAAATGGTCGGTGAGGTGGAGATCTTCGATACCGACCGGATCTATGACCGGCGTTTCAGCCGGTATCAATCCCAGGGGAGCAAAGTGATTCTATACATCGAAGAGTGGATTTACGACAAGGGCGGTCTGTTTGTGCTGCGTTTTGAAGGCAACCGCCTGGTGAATGTAGAATCGGTCAGAAGCAAATAGCACCCGCCATTTCCCCGGGCGTTGATTATCCCGCCTGTATGTTTCCGAGTAGCGTATACAGAAGCCTGCGATGTTGATTCGCCTATGTCTGCAGCTGCTCGACCCGCTTTTTGGCCTTGATCAGCTCGTCATTGGTCAAGCGAAGCCGGATCGACATATATTCTGCGAAAATCCGGTACAGCAGCAGCAGGAAATCGAGCTTTTCATCCCGGGAAGCTTCAGAGGAGAGGCGCTCCCCCGCGGAGGTGTCCACGGCCAGGCAAACGGTTTTACCGACAGCGAAGACCGAGGCGGACCGGCTCAGGCTGTCGATGATCCGCATCTCGCCGAAGATTTCTCCTTTGCGGTCGATGGTGCCGATGTCGTGTCCTGCCTTTCCGATACGGATTTTGCCGGATAGCAGGAAATAGAGCCAGGGATCCAGATCCCCTTCTTTAATGATTCGCTCGCCGTGTTCGTACTGCCGAATTTTGCTCAACCGGAGCAGCTTTCCGAGCGCTTTGGTTTCAAAATTTTTCAATGCCGGGATAGCCATCAATTTTTGAATATTTTCAATATTTTCTTTCAGATATTTCGACTCGATCATGATAGCCTCGCATTGAAAAACAATTCCACCTTCGCCGGTGGCGGCCTCTATAGGAACTATCGGCAGTTTGCCGGAAATCATTACCGGCAATCATACGCGAACCCACCGTATTTTTATCAGATTGTTTCGATTCTTTCAAGACAGTCTTTGGATAAATGCTCATCGAACTCCACCGGATAGCATCCGTTGAAGCAGGCTTTGCAGAAATGCTCTTCCGGTCTGCCGACCCCGGTCGATTCCAGCAGTCCGTTGATGCTCAGGTAGTGCAGCGAATCCAGGCCAAGGTGATCCCTGAGTTTTTCGACGTTCATCCGGTGGGCTATCAGCTCGCCTTTGGTGGGAAAGTCGATCCCGTAGTGGCAGGGAAAACGATGGGGTGGACCGGCCACCCGCATGTGCACCTTGTTGACGCCCAGTTCGCGAAGGGCTTTGACCCTGGTCTTGACGGTGGTGCCGCGAATGATGGAGTCTTCGATAATGATGATGTCCTTGCCTTTGAGAAGTTCTTTGACCGGATTGAGCTTGATGCGGACGCCGAAATCACGCATGCTCTGGGTCGGTTGAATAAACGTCCGGCCGACATAGTGGTTGCGGATCATTGCCATTTCAAAAGGGATGCCGGCCTGCTCGGAGTAGCCGAGGGCAGCGTAGGTGCCCGAGTCGGGAAAAGGCATCACCAGGTCTGCGTCCACCGGGGCCTCTATTGCCAGCCGCCTGCCGTGTGCCTTGCGGACCTGGTATACGTTCAGACCGTCGATGATGCTGTCGGGTCTGGCGAAGTAGATAAATTCGAATATGCACAGCGAGCGGCGGGTGCGGGGATGCGGGTTGAAGCTTTTCAGACCCTCGTCGCTGATGATGACCACTTCCCCGGGTTCCAATTCCCGGATGTGCTCCGCCTCCACGAGGTCAAACGCGCAGGTTTCCGAAGCCAGCACGTAGTGACCGTTTAGTTTGCCGAGGCTCAGCGGCCGAAAACCATTGGGGTCCTTGAACCCGATCACCTCGCCCTTGCAGGTGAGCAGGATCATGGAAAACGCTCCCTTGATGCGCTGCACGGTCTCCATCAACGCCCCTTCGAACCCCAGTTTCAGGTTCTTTACAAACAGGTGCAGGAACAGCTCCGTGTCCATGGTGGTCTGCAGGATCGAGCCGGAACCTTCCAGCTCCTTTTTCAATGTGTGCGCGTTCACCAGGTTGCCGTTGTGGGCCACCGCGTAGGATTTGTTGCTGTGGTGTATCACAAACGGCTGGGCGTTGGTGAGGATCGAACTGCCGGTGGTGGAGTAGCGCACATGCCCGATGGCATTGCGTCCGTGCAGCTGTTCCATGTGCTGCAGATCGAAGACATCCGGCACGATCCCCATTGCTTTGTGAGAGGCGATGTCGCCGTTTTGCAGCACGGCGATGCCGGCACTCTCCTGGCCGCGGTGCTGCAGGGCATACAGTCCGAAATAAGTCAACCGGGATGCTTCGGCATGGCCGTGAATTCCGAATATCCCGCAGGCTTCACGGGGTTTGTCGTCGAATTCCATAAGCACTGCTGGATTTTCTCCTTTTCCTCTGATTGCCGGGTTTCGGTGAAACAACCCCTGACGGTGGATCGGCTACCGTGGCGGGCGCGGTGCCATCGCCGGATTCGGCATTATCGATGGTAGTCCTGCAGCGCCGTGACGGAGGCTTTGCGCTCCTTGAGGGCGGTGATTCCCCGGCACATGGCCATCGCACCGGCCAGCGTTGTGGTGTAGGGGATGCTATATTTAATCGCCGCCCGACGAATCATGTAGCCGTCTCTGCGGGGCGTGTCCCCCGTACCGGTGTTGATCACCAGCTGCACCTTGCCGTTTTTGATGGCGTCCACCACGTGGGGACGCCCCATGGACACTTTTTTTACCGTAACGGTGGAAATGTCGTGATCGGCCAGCAACCGGGCGGTTCCGCGGGTGGCCATAATGGTAAAGCCGATCCGGTGAAACTGCTGCGCCACCGGAAGCACGGCTTTCTTGTCGCTTTCTTTGACGCTGATAAACACGGTGCCGGACAGCGGCAGTTTCTGGCGGGCGCCCAGTTGTGCTTTGGCGTATGCGGTGCCGAATTCGGCGTCGATGCCCATCACCTCTCCGGTCGATTTCATTTCCGGCCCCAGCAGGGTGTCCACGTCCGGAAACCGATCGAAAGGCAGCACGGCCTCCTTCACCGAGACATGGGCCGGCGTCGGCTCACGGGTGAAACCAAGGGATGCCAGGCTGCGGCCGAGCATAACCTTTGTGGCCAGTTTGGCCAGCGGCACCCCGGTGGCCTTGCTCACGAATGGCACCGTGCGCGAGGCCCTGGGATTGACTTCCAGAACATAGAGCCGGTTTCCTTTAATGGCGTACTGCACGTTCATCAGGCCGACGACCTTCAGCTCGACCGCCATCGCCCGGGTAGCCGCCATGATCTCTTCGATCATTTCCGCAGACAGGCTGTGGGGCGGCAGTACGCAGGCTGAATCTCCGGAATGAACACCGGCTGCCTCGATGTGCTCCATGATGCCGCCGATGACGGTCGTTTGCCCGTCTGAGATGGCATCCACATCGACTTCAACCGCGTCTTCCAGGAATTTATCGATCAGGATGGGATGTTCCGGCGACGCCATGATGGCCAGCCGCGCATAGCTTTCCAGTTCGGCGCTGCCATAGACGATCTTCATGGCCCGACCGCCCAGAACGTAGGAAGGCCGGACAATCACCGGGTAGCCGATGTCCCCGGCGATCTTTGCGGCCTGCGCCACCGAAACGGCGGTGCCGTTGTCCGGTTGAACCAGTGAGAGCTTTTTCAGCATGGCCTGGAACAGTTTCCGGTCTTCCGCCCGGTCGATACTTTCGGGCTGTGTGCCCAAAATAGGCACACCGGCCCGGTGCAACGCCGTGGAGAGATTCAGCGGCGTCTGGCCGCCGAACTGGACGATGACCCCGTCGGGATTTTCGGTCTCGATGATCTGCAGAACATCCTCCTTGGTGAGCGGCTCGAAGTAGAGTTTATCGGAGGTGTCGTAATCGGTGCTGACGGTTTCCGGATTGCTGTTGACCATGATGCTCTCCACCGCTTCTTCCCGCAAGGCGAAAGAAGCGTGCACGCAGCAGTAGTCGAACTCGATTCCCTGACCGATGCGATTCGGGCCGCCGCCGAGAATCATCACTTTTTTGAGATCCGAAATCCGGGCCTCGTTCTCCGTTTCGAAGGTGGAATAAAAATAAGGGGTGGCTGCCGTAAATTCGGCTGCACACGTGTCCACCAATTTGTAAACGGGCTGCAGGCCCAGCTCGTTGCGAAGACGGCGGATGCTGTCATCATCGGTGCCGGTCAGGTAGGCCAGTTGTATATCGGAGAATCCGCACGCCTTGGCTTCCAGAAGCAGCTCGGCGGAAAGAGCCCCGGCCTCCCGCACTTTTTTCTCCATATTTACAATGTCGTTGAGCTGGTGCAGAAACCAGGGGTCGATGCGGGTCAGATCGTAGATCGCTTCAATGGACATGCCCGTCAGCAAGGCGTAGCGCAGGTAAAAAATCCGCTGGGAGTTGGGAACGGCCAGCTTTTTTTCGATTTCGGATCGAGGCGGCAGCGCAACCCCGGCCGCCTGGGAGTCAAACGCGTCCTTGCCGTCGGCACCAAACCCGTATCGCCCGATTTCCAGTGATCGCAATCCTTTCTGGAAAGCTTCCTTGAAGTTCCGACCGATGGACATGGTCTCGCCCACCGACTTCATCGCAGTGGTCAGCACGTCCTTGGTTTCGGGAAATTTTTCAAACGTCCAGCGTGGAATTTTTACCACGCAGTAGTCGATGGTCGGCTCGAACGAAGCGTACGTCTCACCGGTAATGTCGTTGGGAATTTCATCCAGCGTATACCCGACGGCCAGCTTGGCGGCAATCTTGGCAATCGGAAACCCGGTTGCTTTCGAGGCCAGGGCCGAGCTGCGCGAAACCCGCGGGTTCATTTCCACCACGATCATCTCGCCGTTATCCGGGTCGATGGCAAACTGCACATTGGAGCCGCCCGTATCGACCCCGATTTCCCGCATGATCGCGATGGAGGCATCCCGCATGATCTGATATTCCCGGTCGGACAGGGTCTGGGCCGGCGCCACCGTAATGCTGTCACCGGTGTGAATGCCCATGGGGTCCAGGTTTTCGATCGGACATACGATGACCACGTTGTCGTTGTGGTCCCGCATGACCTCCAGTTCGTACTCCTTCCATCCCAGAGCCGACTGTTCCAGCATGACCTGGTGGATAAGGCTGGCATCCAGACCGGCCCTGGAAAGGGTTTGGAGCTCCTCGGGGTTGAATGCCACCCCGCCGCCGGTTCCGCCCAGGGTAAAGCTGGGGCGCACGATGATCGGAAATCCGATCTGCTCGGCAATCTTCATCACCTGGACCATGTCGGTGGCGATCCCGCTGTCGGGTATCTTCAGCCCGATCCGGTTCATGGCCTCCCGGAAGCTGTCCCGGTTTTCGGCTTTTTCAATCGATTCGAGGGAGGCGCCGATCATTTCGACCCCGCAGGCGTCCAGCACGCCCAAACGGGCCGTTTCGACAGCCGTGTTGAGCCCGGTCTGCCCGCCAAGGGTCGGCAGCAGCGCGTCCGGGCGCTCTTTTTCGATGATCATGGCCACTGTTTCGGCGGTTACCGGCTCGATGTAGATCCGGTCGGCCGTTTCCGGATCGGTCATAATCGTGGCCGGATTGCTGTTGACCAGGATGACATCGTAGCCTTCTTCCTTGAGGGCCTTGCAGGCCTGCGTGCCGGAGTAATCGAACTCGCAGGCCTGGCTGATGATAATGGGGCCTGCGCCGATGATCAGGATTTTGTGGATGTCCGTTCTTTTGGGCATAAGTATAAATGTTTGTTTCTGATCTCGCAGCGGTGTCACCGGGTGCTAACCGGTCTTGGCCGGCTGCGTTAGATCCATCTGATGACTCCGAATTTCAGGTACCGACCGATATGGTGTTCCGGGCGCCCGAGCCGCTGTACTATTTGGCTGCCTCTATCAAGCGGCGAAATTCGCCGAACAGATACCCGGCATCGTGGGGGCCCGGTGACGCCTCGGGATGGTACTGCACCGCGAAAACCGGAAGTTTCAGATGCCG
>JAHEIV010000080.1 GCA_024639205.1 Deltaproteobacteria bacterium
AAATCAGCGGAACCAGCTCTCCGGTGTGATCCGGATGAAGGTGGGTATAACAGATGTGCGTCAGGTCGAATATGCTGGTTTCAGCTTCCAGCAGGCGACGCATCGTACCCGGGCCGGAGTCGATCAGTATTCGTGACCGGCCGACTCGAACAAGAGCTGCGCAGGCGCTGCGCTTCAAGGAGGGCACACAGGTACCCGATCCGAGAATCGATACCGATATGGCTGTGTTTCCGGTGGGCATGTTTATCGTTTGCATCACCTCAAAGTATTAATTCAAAAGGAAAACATTTCAAGAGGGAAATTGACATTCAACACGTGCCCCGTACCGCCGGTGCGTGCGGATGGAAACCGGAAAGCAGCAATTTTTGAAAATAAGGATAGTTTCAGGCGCGGCGCTCGATGCAACGGATAAGCCAGTTCAGCAGTTTTCTGTCGTCCCGATGATCGATCGTTGCCTTCAGATCCGCCAATGCGATTTCCGCTCGCGCCATGCTCTTGTGACCACCGGCCGATCCGACCTGACCGAAACTGACGTTCGCCAGTTTGCCGGCGTTTTTTCGGATACCGTCGTTTCGCAGGATGATGATCAGTTTGCGCCTGTAAACGCCGGAAATGATGCTCCAGGAAACCGTGTTGATCCGCATAAAAAAGTCGGCGATCAAGACGCAGACATCCGGATTGACCACCGTACCCAGATGGACATAAACGCGGTTTTTCCGGACGCGCATATGGGTGAGGGCCTTCTTATAATACTTGATATACTCGAACTGGATCTCGGCCTGTTCTATTTTACGCGCCAGGTGCGGATTCGCATGTTTAAAGAGGTATTGAAACGCCCGCACATCTTCTATCAACGTCTGGCGCTGAAAGTTGGCGGTGTCGGTTTTAATGGCGTGGAAAAGACCGGTGGCCAGACGAACCGAAGGTTTGATTTTGGCGGCTCGCAGGTATTCGGTCAGAATACTCGCCGTTGCGCCGTATTTGGGCCGGATATCCAGATATGGGGCTTTTACGCCGGTATCCGGATGGTGATCGATGATCACCTGGGGTTCAAAACCCAGAAATTCCGGATTGTGGTCCGGTTGGGAGTCGACCATGACAACCCGGCTGTAAAAGGAGGGGTCGGTTTCATCCAGATGGGTCAGCTTGACTCCCAGCAGCCGGATCATGGTCAGATTGTCCGGCCGATTGATAACATTGATGTGGCCGATGGCGGTGTTGGCCACCTTGTGCCACAATAGCCTGCTGACGGCCATGGCACTGGCAATGGCGTCCGGGTCGGCATTGATCAGGATCAGTATGCTGTCATTTCCGGAAAATTGCTCCTGGAAGCGTCGCAATCTTTCGGATGCAGAGATGGCCATGAGAATCATTCCCCCAGAGGCTTCCAGAAATCATACGATGGGTGCTGGGGGATTACAACCCCAAATGACTTCTCATCAGCGGCTTTCGGTGCTGAAATGCAACCGGTCATCGGATGCGTCGACCCGGATTCGATCGCCGTCGCGAAGATCTCCCTGCAAAAGAGCCATGGAAAGTTCGTTTTCTATGTATTTTTGAATTGCCCGCTTCAACGGACGCGCACCGTAGACCGGATCGTAGCCCCGGTCTGCCAGGAACTGTCTCGCTTCCCCGGACAGCACCAGCTCAATGCCTTTGTCGGTCAGCCGCTGGTCGAGTCGGCGGACCTGGATATCGACGATGGCACCGATTTGATCGGCCGTCAGGTTATGGAAAATGATGGTTTCGTCGATTCGGTTTAAAAATTCCGGCGCAAAATTCGCTCGCAAGGCTTCGGTCACCCGCTTGGTCATCTCTTTGTGGTCATCGGCTCCCAGCTCCTGTATCCACTGGCTTCCAACGTTGGAGGTCATGATGATGATGGTGTTTTTAAAATCGACCGTGCGACCATGACCATCGGTCATGCGACCGTCGTCGAGTATCTGCAGCAAAATGTTGAACACTTCCGGATGGGCCTTTTCGATCTCATCGAACAGTACCACGGAGTATGGGCGTCGCCGAATCGCCTCGGTCAGATAGCCACCCTCCTCGTAGCCGACATATCCGGGTGGGGCACCGATCAGTCGGGCGACAGCGTGTTTTTCCATATACTCGGACATGTCGATCCGTATGATGGCCTGCTCGCTGTCGAAAAGAAACTCCGCCAGGGCTTTCGCCAGCTCGGTCTTTCCCACGCCTGTCGGTCCCATAAATATGAAAGAACCAATCGGCCGATTTGGATCCTGGAGGCCGGATCTGGCCCGACGGACGGCGTGCGATACCGCCTGGATGGCTTCTTGCTGTCCGATCACTCGCCTGCCCAGGCGCTCTTCCATGCGGACTAATTTTTCCCTTTCCCCTTCCAGCATCCGGCTGACGGGAATACCTGTCCAGCGGGCAATCACTTCAGCGATATCCTCATCGTCTACCTCCTCTTTGAGCATTTTGCGATTTAGCTGCAGCTCTGCCAACCGGGCATTGGCGGCCGTGAGCCGGTTTTCCAGCTCGCTGATGCGGCCGTATCGAATTTCGGCCACTTTCGCCAAGTTACCTTCTCTTTCAGCCTGCTGGGCCTCGATACCGAGCTGCTCTTGCTGTTCTTTGATGGTTCGGATGCTCTGGATGAGATCTTTTTCGTTTTGCCAATGGGCCCGCATGTCCATCAGTTCGGCCTTGGCTTCACCCAGCTCGGATTCCAATCGCACCAGTCGCTCCCTGGATGCCGTATCGGTCTCTTTTTTCAACGCTTCTCGTTCAATCTCGTTTTGGGTGATCTTGCGCTGAATTTCGTCGATCTCGGCCGGCATGCTGTCGATTTCGATTCGCAGCTTGGAGGCGCACTCGTCCATCAGGTCTATGGCCTTGTCCGGTAAAAAACGGTCCGAAATGTAGCGGTTCGACAACACCGCGGCGGCCACAATCGCCGAGTCTTTGATCCGAACCCCATGATGGACCTCATATTTTTCTTTCAACCCACGCAGTATCGAAATGGTGTCTTCTACGGTCGGCTCCTTCACCAGTACCGGCTGAAACCGGCGCTCCAGGGCCGCATCTTTTTCGATGTGTTTGCGGTATTCATTGAGAGTGGTAGCCCCGACACAGCGAAGGGTTCCGCGAGCCAGAGCAGGTTTGAGCATGTTGGAGGCATCCACGGCGCCCTCGGCAGCTCCGGCTCCCACCAACGTATGCAGCTCGTCGATGAACAATATGACGTCCCCTTCAGCCTTTTCCACTTCTTTAATGACGGCCTTTAACCGGTCTTCGAATTCACCGCGGTATTTGGCCCCGGCAACCAGTGCTCCCATGTCCAGCGCAACCAGTCGTCGGTTCTTCAGGCTTTCGGAGACATCACCCGCCACGATTCGTTGTGCCAGGCCTTCGACGATAGCCGTTTTACCGACACCCGGTTCACCGATAAGCACCGGGTTGTTCTTCGTGCGGCGGGACAACACCTGTACGATTCGGCGAATCTCATCATCCCGGCCGATGACCGGATCCAGCTTGCCGACACGGGCCATATCCGTCAAATCTCGGCTGAATTTATCCAATGCCTGGTATTTTTCTTCCGGATTGGGATCCGTAATGCGCTGCGAACCGCGGATTTCCATCAACACCTGTAAAACAGCATCCCGGGTGATTCCGTGTTTCTGCAGCAAGCGGGAGCTCGAGCCTTTTTTTTCATCGCAGATTGCCAGCAGTAAGTGTTCTACACTGACATATTCGTCTTTCATGGCGGCCGCTTCTTTAAATGCGGCATCGAGAATTGCCTTGGCTCTAAGGGCAAGATGCGCCTCTGTCGGTTGGCTGACCGTGGGAAGTTGTTCGATTGCCCGAGCCGCTTCCTTGGCAACCCCGCCGATGGACACACCCAGTTTTCTCAGTATCGATCCGGCGATCCCCTGTTCGTCCCCGAGCATGGCGGACAGCAGGTGTTCGGGTTCAATCTGGGAATTCTGATTTTCATCCGCCAGCGACTGAGCCTGCTGAATAAGTTCTTGGGATTTGAGCGTAAATTTGTCAAATCGCATACACTGTACCCCTGTCATCTATTTCCGTGTCTATATCGGATCGTTTCGAATATAAGCACACAACCATGAGTGTCAAATGAAATCATATTACTATATATACCATTTTATATTAGTAATGAGTGGGTTTTCGATGCGTGCTTTTTGCAGAAAGAGGATGGCGGGTAGCCCTCACACCGGATACAGACTCCGAATCAATTCTCGGCGATCCGAAGCCTGGGTGGAGGGAAAAACAATGGCAGCGATAAAACGATGAGACAAACAAGCCGATCAGAGGCGGCGGATCATTTCACGAGATTCTCCGGCCGCATCGATTTGTCGTTTAAAAGGAGAGTTGATAAAAGAGCAATACAAAATGAAGTCTTCGAGCTGTGTGCGCTGTGCGGTTGTCAGATCACCGAATTCGACGCTCATTCGTCGAACGGATACGGCGCTGAAGATAAATTCGTTCGGCAATTCGTGGTCTGTTACCGTACGAAAAGGAATATTATCCAGATAAAAGCGGGGCTTGTTCAGCAGAATAAGCAGATCATGCGACGGCGACGGATCAATTTCCGTATCGATGTATTGGAATAAAAGGCCCCCCAGTCCAATATTGATCATCTGGCCCAGAATTTCTGCTTTCGGGTTCAGCGCAACGATTACACCATCCAGGGCGAGATAGCGGACATGCCGTCGCTTTTCGAAAGTTGACATGGCTGGCAGCATTTTTCTTCTGCTCCTTTCTGGAAGCATTCCGGCTTGCTTCACAACATATTGTGGCCATATCAATAAACTACACAAAATATAGCAGTATACACGTCTACGTGTCAATAACAAGATGACATTTTGATTGACTGGGTCAGCATCCTGCCATAAGAACACAAAGAGCGGACGGCCGATTCATCCAGAATGCATTTTACACGACCGCATGCAACCACCAGGAATAGGTACCGTTCACCAACGGGATCATTGAGGAGGGGCACATGAAAGGTTTCACGACGAAGATGGTATCCATCATTTTCTTATGCTCTATGTCGGCGATGATGGTAACGGCTGCCACGCAACCGCCTCCGTCAGGCGGAGTGCTTCCAGCAATTGTCCTGCCGGCACCGGATCAGCCGGAGCACCAGACCTACCTCGGGATTCAGGGGAAACAATCCTTTACCATACCGGATATCGATGCCCAGATCGTCATCGTCGAGATCTTCAGCATGTACTGACCGCACTGTCAGCGGGAGGCTCCCACTGTCAACCGGATTTATCGTAAAATCGAAAGCAGTCCAAAATATCGGGGCCAGGTCAAATTAATCGGTATCGGTATCGGCAATTCGGCATTCGAGATCAACCATTTTAAAAAAACCTATGACATTCCCTTTCCACTCTTTGCGGATGCCGATTTTCAGATTCACAAACAACTCGGTGAAGTCCGGACCCCTTATTTTATCGGTGTTCGCAATAATGCCGATGGAACCCACAAGGTGTTTTATTCCAAGCTGGGAGGACCGAAGGATGCCGGCAAAATGCTTGAGAAACTGCTGAAGGACAGCGGTTTGTAGCACCGCGGGAACAGTGCCGGCTACCGGCAATTCTATGATCAAGGAGGAGAACCAATGAAAGCCTCATGGCCGAAAGGATTCATCCTGATGATGGTCTTTCTGGCGGCAGCTCTGACAGTGCATGCCGCCTCCGATACATTCAAGGAATTCATTTACAACCCGGGTATCCTCAAGCCCGTTGACAGTACCTTGAAAGTAAAGGTGGGGGATTTGGCACCTGATTTTACGCTTCCTTCCCTTGGGGGAGAGAAGGTCACCCTGAGCGAGTTCAGGGGTCGAAAAAATGTGGTGCTTTCTTTTGTGCCGGCAGCCTGGACGCCGGTTTGTTCGGATCAGTGGCCGGGCTACAACATCGCCAGATCTCTTTTTGAAGACAACAACTCGATATTGCTCGGTATTACCGTGGATAACATCCCCACCCTGTATGCCTGGACCAAACAAATGGGCAAATTGTGGTTTCCGGTTCTTTCAGACTTCTGGCCCCATGGAGCGGTTGCGCAGCAGTACGGGATATTGCGCACCGAAGGAGTTTCGGAAAGAGCGTTGATATTTATCGATACCAAGGGCGTTATCCGCGATATACTGGTGTCGGATATCAATGTCCGGCCGGACCTGGAGTATTGTTTTCTTCAACTCGAAAAGCTGAACCGGTAGCGGGCCGCATGCATCGTTTTCTCCAGCGGATTTTCCTGCCGGCAGCCATTCTGACGGTGCTTTTCGTTGGCGTCGGAAACGGTGCCACCGGAAAAAACACCGTGCTATCCATCGATCTGGAGCAGTTGGATCAAATGCTCGCCATCGATTCCGGTCACATGGCGATCGTCTTTATGGCCGCGTGGTGTATGCCTTGTATCGAAGAGCTGCCGGCTGTAAACGCGCTTTATGAGAAGTACAGCGCCCGCGGATTGCACATACTGGGGTTGAGCCTCGATATGGGGGGCCCGGAGGCCATTCAGCCGTTTATCGATCAACATCAGGTGCGTTTTCCGGTTTACTGGGTGGGGGAGAAAGCGATAAAAGCTTACAAAATCAGAGGAATTCCGTTGATCATGCTAGTCGAAAACGGCAAAATTACAGAAAGGATCGTAGGCAAACGGAAAAAAAGCGATCTGGACACGATCTTTGCAGAATTCTTGAAATAAGTTTTTCTCAACCGGCCGTCGGTATCGAACCCTTCCCAGCGGCGGATCGGGCATTCGAGACGGCTTCGATGACTTGCTCGGTGGTATAAAAATCGCTTCGAAAGACTTCTTCTCCGGTTCCGGTGAAGACCACCAGCAGGGGAATCGTCAGGTGGCCGAGCTCCCGGAGTTTTTCCTTGCCCCAGACATTGTTTCCCGTTATGTCGGCTTTCATGGGAATCACGTCATTGGATGCCAGCAGCGAAGCCACTTTTCGGCTGTGCAGCACGCCTTGCTCCAGCGCTTTGCAGTTCAGACACCACTCTGCGGTGAACACCATGACCACCACCTGATTATTGCCGACGGCTTCCCGAAATCGTTCCGGCGTGTAGTTCACCCAATCCACCGGACCCTGGTCCGTTAGTCGCAGCCCCCCGAATATCGATAAGGCCAGGATCAGCAAGCCCAGACCGGCGAAAATGATTCGCGGGAGCCTTGCGCTTGCAACCTGCACGGTTCGAATGGCCAGCCAGCTCCCGGCTGCCCCCGAACAGAGCATGACGACCCACCAGTAAAGTCTGCCCGGCGGGTTGGGGGGCTGGGTCAGGATGCCGCTTACCCCGGTGCCGATGAAATAAGCAGCAGCTGCCAGCATGAACAACCCCATGACCTGCTTGATCAGCACGCTGGCAGGCCCGGTTCTCGGCATTTTGCGAACCAGCCGGGGGGAGGCAGACAACACCAGGTACGGAAGGGCCATCCCGATTCCGATGGCCGCAAAGGTGGTCAATGTGGTTATTGGGTGCCGCGTGGCCGCCCAGGCGGCGGCAGCGCCCATGAACGGTGCCGTACAGGGGGTGGAAAGAATAGCAGTCAGAATGCCGAGCAGAAGCGAGCCGTGTAGAGATTCCTGGTTTGGATTGATACGGTATAAAAAACCCGGCAGGCGGATGGAAAACAGCCCGCACATCCCCAGCGCCATCACGGCGATAATGATGCCGATCGATATGGTAAAAAACGGATACTGAAACAGCTGGTTGGTAGCGGTAAATCCGGCGACCAGCGCAATCGCTGCTCCCAAAGCCATCCAGAAAACGAGTACCCCCAGGAACATGGTCAGGCCCAGGGCCAGGCAGCGCGATTGGTCCTGGGAAGCATTGGAAAGGCTGATGATCTTGACGGGGATCAGCGGCAGGACGCACGGCGTAAAGTTGAGCAAAAAACCGCCGATTCCGGCAACCAGCAGCAGTGCGCCAAATCCCCACCAGGAACCGGTTGAAAGTGAAAAATGCCAGCCGAAAAGATTGAAATCGATTCGGCCGGTGGAAACAGGCCCTGCGATGGGCTGAAAATCGGCAAACAGCGGCTGGTTGATAACGTTCGTTTCCTGGCTTTTTTCTACAACCGGCAATGCGACTTCGGTCGGCACCAGTTGGGGGAAAAGGCAGATACGCTCATCGCAGGCCTGGTATGTCAGTTGCAGGCTGATTCGTATCTCCCCGGGCGCGGTTGCGGTGACCAGCGTCATCGGCAGGTAAACCACCGCCTGGTTTTCGAACGACATCAGCTCGCCTTGCGCAAATGCCACTTTCACCGCCCGTGCCCGCGGATATCGCACCGATTCAAACCGCAGGCCCGCGGGTGCCTGTGTCACCGTCACCCGGGTTGGAACCGGTTTGAAACCGCCCATCGGCATCAGCTGGGCGGCGTCGGCATTGATGTGGAATCCTTTCTGAATGTTGAATACAACAGCGAGGATGACGGTATCTCCGATCCGGACACCATCGACCGACCAGGCGGTTTGGGTTTTTACGGGCTTCGGAGATTCGACACCGGGCTGCGAGAGCAGGCCCGGGCCGACAACAGTCGCATCGTCTGCCGACAATAAGGGATCCGGCGAACCGGCCGACAGGAGAATGGATACAAGAACGACAAATCCCAGGAAGGGTTTTCTGAACCTGTTTGAATGATCTGACATGCCCGGCAGTTGCAAGAAGATGTATTTCGGTGATCAATGGTAGCTACCGGATTATTTTATTATTCTTTTCGAAAGATTACAAGTCTTATAGCGCCTGCTGAGAAACAAACAAAGCCCGGGGGAGTGTCAATCGGTTGGCAGGTGCAAGGGAATTCCGGCGTCGAAACCGGCTTCCCGGGCCTTGATGTCGAGATGAAGGGATGCCACTTGCTCCAGGGGGGGATAGACCACCCGGCCGGCTGAGCGTGCGTCGATGACCTTAATGTATTTGCGGCATTGTTCACAGCAATCCAACCGGAAGGTCTTTTCGGTTTCGCTGTAGAGGTAGTTGAGTTTCTTTCCGTCGGTGTTGCTGCAAAAGGGACAATATACCCGGGGCATCGGCCATTCGTGCCAGCAGAAGCTGCAGGACAGGAAGCGCCGACCATCCGGGTCCAGCAAGGCAATTGCCGGCAGGTTACCGCACACGGGGCAATAGCCGGACTTCCACTCCGTGTGGTCCGTTAAATAAGCGGAGAGTTGTTCCGCACAAACTGTCAGTGAAGGCTTCAAACTGTTGTAGGCAATGAATGCCAACGTATTCTTGTCGCTACCGATACGACCGGCGGTGTCGGTAAAATAAGCATCGTCGCCGCTGAGCAGGTGCCGGAAAAGCGGTTCGATCTCTATTTCCCCACCCACCGCGGTCGCGACCCGGACCGCTGCCGCTGCCATTTCGTTGTCCGAGACCCGTATGATCTCGCAAATCTGTCCCAGCAGATCCTGTCCGGCCGATGCGTCGAAAACAAATTCCGTCACATCCACCAGCGGAAGCCGCTCCCGGTGTTTGAGCTGCAGAACTTC
>JAHEIV010000081.1 GCA_024639205.1 Deltaproteobacteria bacterium
AAATTCGAGCAGCAGCAAGGCGATCGCCTCCTGGTCGCCTGCCTCCACAACCTCCTCGATTCGCCGCTGCTCATCGGATGAAGGACTTGATTCGGCCACACCCGGATCTGCTGAGCCGGGGGTTTCCGCCTGCGGCGCGGGTGCCTCGCTGCCGGTATCTGCAGGCGCTTGAGACGGGGTTCCGGGAGAAATCCGAAATCGGGTCTGACATTTTTTACAGCGCGTATACGCTCCGCGGGGCGGAATTCTGGATTCATCAATCTGATAGCCGGACTGACACGACGGGCATGTGACAACCATGATCACCATCCTGGGTAGCAAACCTGGTGCTGGAGCAGCGGCGAAACAGGAAAAACCGGTTCGGTTTCCGACCGGATTTCGAAAGCCAAGGCTGAACGTCAACCCTAATAACTTATCAATATTTTTAGAAATTGTAAAGAGGTCCTGCAGTTTTCCAGAGTCGAATGACAGCACGACGACCGGAAGCCTCAACCGGCAATCGAACGATTTTTTTGCAACCCTCGCAATCGGTTGGCCGCCCCCAGGGCTGATCCGTCAGAAGATTTCCATACACAGCGAAACAGCGCTCCCGTCCGGTGCGCAATGCGATCGATTGCCGGCGGCTGTGAAGTGACGATCTGGCTTATCGCAGACCACGCGTAAATCCGCACTCCATTATTGGACCGTGTCAGTGTTGCATTCCACGAGCGGATCGTTTTGAAAATTATCGCAATCGAGGCGCTCGAGGTGCCGATCGCGCCGGCTATCGAGGGCATCGACACCGCCGGAATCGACTCGGATGGTTCCGCAAAAATGGGAACGGCTGCGGTTGCCAAATTCCAGTGATTGTCCTATGGTGAAGATATTCGCCAGGACAGTAAAGGAGGCCGCAGTGACCGCAAAGGCAGGCAGCATGCAAAAAGTAACGCTCGCCCTCGAAACCGGTGATGCCCCGGATCGAGAAGGCATGAGCCCATCCTTGTGCAAAATCGAATTTGTGTTCGGGCTGGGTTCATCGGGATTGACGCCCCTCGAGTTTGCCCTGGCAGAAAAAATTCCAGGCGATGAAATTCGCCTGCAGCTGCGCCGGAATCAGATCCCCTCATTTTTCGGACATATTCGGTTCCCGGCCATTCACGCCGACGAGGACACCGATCCAATCGTGTTAAAAGCCCGGGTGCTGGAGGTAACGCCGGCGAGCAGCCAGGAAGTAGTCAGGGCCCTGGCTGAAATCGCCAACTGCAGTGATAGCTGCTGCGGACACCACTAACCGGCATGCGGCGAGTATTTGGCGTTCGCCCGATCTTGGAATCAAGCGCAGTTGCAGCGTTTACCCGCCTGCCCCAGGCGGCTGAACCTGTGGCGGGATTATCCGCCGCCGGTGCGCCGGACAAGCACCACATGAAGGAGGGAAAGATGAAAACAATCGATGAGAAAGCAGAAGAAATCTGCGAACGGCTTTCTTGCCGTGAGGTCGTTCCGGATGAGGTCGCCGATCTGAAACATGCCTGGGAAAACGATCCTCGCTGGAAAGGAATCGTTCGGCCCTACTCGGCCGAGGAGGTTCTCAAACTGCGGGGGAACCTGCATGTCGAACACACCTTTGCCCGGGTGGGAGCCAAGCGGCTATGGTACCTGCTGCAAAAGGAAGCGTATATTGCCGCGCTGGGTGCATTGACCGGCAACCAGGCAGTCCAGCAGGTGGAAGCGGGTCTGCAGGCCATCTATCTCAGCGGATGGCAGGTGGCTGCCGATGCCAACCTCGCCGGGCAGATGTACCCGGATCAGAGCCTGTATCCTTCCAACAGCGTTCCAATGGTGGTGAAACGGATCAACAACGCCCTGCAGCGCGCCGATCAGATCCAGATTTTAGATGGACGCAAAAAGGGTCCTTTTTGGTTTGCACCCATTGTTGCCGATGCGGAGGCTGGCTTCGGGGGCCCATTGAATGCTTTCGAATTGATGAAGCAGATGATCGAGGCCGGCGCGGCCGGGGTTCATTTCGAGGATCAGTTGGCCTCCGCCAAAAAGTGCGGTCACCTGGGCGGTAAGGTCTTGGTTCCGACCGGGGAGTTCATTGCCAAACTGGTGGCTGCCCGCTTGGCAGCCGACATATGCGGGGTGCCCACCGTTCTGGTCGCTCGAACCGATGCCGACGCCGCCCGGCTGATCACCAGCGATCATGATGAGCGCGACAAACCGTTTCTTCTTGACCAGGATCGTTCCTCGGAGGGGTATTTCTACGTAAAGAGCGGTGTGGAAGCCGCCATCGCCCGGGGATTGTCCTACGCGCCCTACGCCGACATGGTCTGGTGTGAAACGTCCACCCCGGACCTGAAACAGGCCAGGCAATTCGCCGAGGGCATTCATGAACATTTCCCCGGCAAAATGCTTGCCTACAACTGCTCGCCGTCTTTTAACTGGAAGGCAAATCTGGATCAGGTTACCATCACAGAATTCCAACGGGAGCTGGCCGCCATGGGCTATAAGTTTCAATTTGTAACCCTGGCCGGTTTCCACGCCCTGAATCTGGGCATGTTCGATCTGGCCCAAAGCTACCACAAAGAGGGCATGCTGGCCTACTCCCGCTTCCAGGAAGAAGAGTTCCGGTTCGGTAAAGAGGACGGTTATATGGCCACCACTCACCAGAAATTCGTCGGCACGGGTTATTTCGACCGGGTCATGAACGCCGTCTCCGCCGGGGAGACCTCAGTGGGCGCTCTGACCGGTTCGACCGAAGAAGCCCAGTTTTGATAAACCGTCGAAGACCGGGCCGGCTGACATCGGGTCCCGGTCTTCGACACGGCGCCGCTAAAGCCGCCGCATTTCACCGCGAACCTCTCCCCCTTGCAACACCATACGGCCCGACCACCCCCCGGGTCAAAACGCTTTTGCCCTCCCTCGGACGCTAAACTTTTCGCTCGATATCCCGATAAAAGATATGAGACACACCGCATTCCCGGATCCGTGTATCGGGGTCGCTTGCTCCATATTTTCTGGCCCAGACAGCCGGCCTTGCCGTCAAGCAGCCAGAACAGGCACACAGAAAGAAAGTACGATGGACGTGTCCCCTCGAGGCTTTTTCAATGCGGCCGGATTGTTTATCGGCCCGGAGGGTATCGGAAGGCATTTGCGTTCAAAGCAGGCTGAGGCGACAGCAATGCATATTACCGTGGTCGGAAGTGCATTCGACGGTCATTATAGAGCAGTGGGTTGGCGTCTTTCCCGTTCTGACGCCGACCGACGACCGATTCAACTATCAGGACAGGCGCCGGGCGCGGGCAATAATAGTGGTCGAGCCGGTGCCGGGTGTGCGCAGGAAAATGACGTTTTCGCGGGCAGGGGGAGCCTTCTGTGATGCCTCATCCAGACCCTAAGGATTTTCAAATCCAGCTTTCCATATTTCATAAGTTGATGTTGTCGTTTGTGTTGCTGGTGCTCACAGCAGTCGGCTTGACAACCTATGTCGGTGCAAAAAGCGAAGCGAAACTGCTCAGAGAAGGACTGCTCTACAGGGGTAAAGAAATGGTGCGACACCTCGCTTCGAGCACCGAAAGCGCATTATGGTCCCTGAACTGGATCTTTGTCGAAGATCTCCTGCAGCGGCCGGATCTGTACCGCTCCGAGGAAGTGATCTATGCCAGGGTTATCAAACCCAACGGAGAGGTTTATCTGACCAGCGACAGGATCAATGACGGGCAGCGGGTCAGTGCCGTGCTTCGCCAGCCGACCGAAGTCGTTCTGGAAGATTACACCTTTCGCAAAACCGGCAGCAAAGGCGTTCTGCTGATCCACCCGGTTCCCATCGGAAAAGAGCTGTGGCACGTCGCTTTGGGTCTGTCGCTGGAAAGTGTTGAAAAAGCTTCCCGTGACCTGGTGAAAAGAAACATGCTGCTGGGGGCAGTGGTTTTGGTGTGCGCTATCATCGGGTCCCTTTTTCTGTCCAAATCGATCACCGGCCCCCTGATCGCACTGGCCCGCGCTACTAAAGGGGTGGCCGACGGCAACCTGAAATCCACCGTCAAGATCACCTCCAAAGACGAGGTCGGACTGTTGAGCCATTCGTTTAACCGGATGCTCGCCAGCCTGGAGCAGGCCGAGCAGGATCTGAAAGCTTCCAATGAAAGATTTCTGACCGTGCTCGACAGCATCGTCGCCGACATCTATGTGGCGGACATGGAGACCTACGAAATCCTTTTTATGAACAAGAACTTGAGAGACAAGTTCGGCCAGAATCTGGTGGGCCGGGTCTGCTGGAAAGCGTTTCGGGGGGCGGACGATCCCTGCCCGCACTGCACCAATCCACTGTTGGTCGACGAAGGCGGACAACCCAAGGGTATGCAGGTTTGGGAAGGCCGAAACCCATTGAACGACAGATGGTACATCAATTACGACCGGGCCATTTACTGGGTGGATGGCAGGCTGGTGCGGCTGCAGATCGCCACCGATGTTACAAAACGGAAAGATGCGGAACAGATGCTGCAAAAAGCCCACGATGATCTGGAGAAAAGGGTGGCAGCGCGTACCGTGGAGCTGGCTGCCATCAACGACCAGCTCAATCAGGCCAAAAACGCAGCCGAGGCCGCCAGCCGTGCCAAGAGCGACTTTCTGGCCAACATGAGCCATGAGCTGCGCACCCCGCTGAATCATATCATCGGATTTAGCGAACTGGCAATGGACCCGAGTTTCGGCGAAATGAATGAAATCCAGAGGGATTATCTAAACGATGTGCTGTCCGGCAGCAAACATCTGCTCAGCCTGATCAACGACATCCTCGATCTGGCAAAGGTCGAATCCGGCAAACATGAACTGGAGATAGCAGAAGTCAACATTCGGGCTTGCCTTGAAAACAGCCTGATTGTGGTAAAAGAAAAAGCCATGAAGCACAACATCCGGCTGGAGACCGACCTAAGCAACTGCAGGGATACCTTGATAGCCGATGAGCGTAAAGTAAAGCAGATCCTGTATAACCTGCTTTCCAATGCGCTGAAATTCACGCAGGACGGCGGTCGGGTCCTTATTTCGGCCAAAAACGTAAAGTGCAACCTGCGAACCGGCAAGCGCCAGAGCGATCCGCCCTTTGTGCCGGTCGTAGAGGTGGACGCCGATTCCGACGCTGCGGCAAACAACGGCGCACGGCCGTTTGTGGAGATCAGTGTCAGCGACAGCGGCATCGGGATTAAATCTGCCGATCTGGAGCGCATTTTCAACCGTTTCGAGCAAATCGACGGATCTCGCAGCCGCAACTTCGAGGGAACCGGTCTGGGTTTGGCATTGACCAGAGAACTGGTGGAAATTCACGGCGGCAAGATCTGGGCAGAAAGCGATGGCCCGGCGAAGGGAGCCACTTTCCGGTTTACACTGCCGGTTCGGCAAGAACTATAGACTTGTGCTCATTTGAGCGGGCAGATTATACGCCGGGGCTTCGCCTTAGTATGAATACTGAAAGGGAAGGTCGATGGAGAAGATGAACGCCTCCGGAAAGGCGATAAAGTAGAAAAGCGAATGTAACCGGCGAAATGAGAGTATCGAATGGACACCCGCAATATACTCGTGATCGAAGACAACAAGTTGAACATGAAACTGATGCGTGGCATTTTCAAGCTGGGCAACTATCAGATTATCGAGGCTTTCGATGCCGAAACCGGTATCCGCCTGGCCCGCCAGCACAAGCCCTTTTTAATCCTGATGGATATTCAGCTGCCCGGCATGGACGGTTTGGATGCCACGCAGATTATAAAGTCCGATCCGCTGCTGAAAGACATTTCGGTGGTGGCTCTGACCGGTTTCGCCATGCAGGGTGACGAAGAAAAAGCAAAGGCTTCCGGCTGCGACGGTTACCTCACCAAACCGATCAATGTCAATGAAGTGCTTGAAACCATAGCCGAAATTCACCGGAAACACTGTCAAAGCCATTAACGCCGGAAGGAGAGGGTAGAGAGGATGCAAGGCCGACCGAAAATTCTGATCGTCGACGACGATCCGCTCAACGTCAAGCTCCTGGCTGCCAAGCTGCCGGTCAAGCAGTATGACATTCTGAAAGCCTACGGCGGAGAGCAGGCCCTCGAAAAGGTGGCCGCCGAGTCTCCAGATCTAATTCTGTTGGATATCATGATGCCCGGCATCGACGGTTACCAGGTCACCCGCACGCTGAAAAATAACCCGGCCACCCGTGATATCCCCGTGGTGCTGGTTACCGCCCTGGATGGAACCGATGACAAGATCAGGGGCCTGAAAGCCGGGGCAGACGAGTTTCTGAACAAGCCGGTCAACTCCGCCGAATTGACGGCACGCGTGAAATCTTTTCTGCGTCTGCGGCGCTATCAAGAACAGTTAAAGGCCCGATCACAAACCGATGAGGTGTTCACAACGCCCGATGAAGCGCAAAACTGCCTGCAGGAATTATCGGGTCCCGCTTCTATTCTCCTTGTCGAAGACAACGATCGGGACGTAAGGCTGCTGCAGGGATATCTGGAGAGCGAGGATTACCGCATCAGCCTCGGCCGGAACGGCGAAGAAACGCTTTCGCGTGTTTCGGGTGAAAAGTTCGATTTAATCCTGCTCGACATTCTTCTGCCCGGCATGGACGGTTTCGAAGTCTGCAGGCGACTAAAGGAAAAACCGCACACGCGCGACATTCAGATCGTCGTTATCACTTGCCTGCAGGACCTGGAGAGTAAACTGCGAGGACTCGAGTTGGGGGTGGATGACTTCCTCGTCAAGCCGATCAACCCCCATGAGTTGAAAGCGCGTTTAAATGCGCTGTTGAAAAAGAAGCAATACCTGGATCGACTGCACGTGAACTACGAAACCGCTTTGCAGTATGCCATTACCGACCGTCGCACCGGTCTTTACAATCACGGCTATTTTGAACACAGCCTCGAAACGGAAATCAAGCGCGCCATGCGACAAAGTCACCCGGTTTCACTGATGATGATCGATCTCGACAACTTCAAAGATTACAACGACGCCCTGGGGCATTTGGCCGGCGATGCAATCCTCAAGGAAATCGGTCGGCTGATCAAAAACAACATCCGTGAAGTCGATCTGGCGGCCCGTTACGGCGGCGAAGAATTTGCCATCATCCTTCCATATACACCCCCGTCCGGAGCAGTCGTATCGGCGGAAAGGCTCCGGCAACGGATCGCGCGACATCCATTTGCACCGGAAATCTCGCTCCCCTCGCGCCACCTGACCGTCAGCATCGGATTTGCCGGTTTCCCGGACGACGCTGCGGCGGCGATCGAACTGGTGAAAGCGGCGGATACGGCTTTGTACCATGCAAAACGGTCCGGCAGAAACAAGGTCTGCTCCCATGCCGACACCCTGAAGGCCTCCCGTGTAAAACTGGCCTGAGACATCCGCTTCTCGCCCGCCTTGACACATCATCACAGGGTACCGTAATATAGCCAGGTCATATCAGCCCTTCGCCTGTGTAAAGCCAAAAGTACTTTTGGCCAGGCTGATCCATATTCAACCATCATGGGGGAGCTGACAGGAGCCCGGATATGCGTCCTTTTGCCCATCTGCTATTGGTATTGCTGATGTTGCCCCTGTTCGCAGCGGCCCAGGATGTCTTCCGGGTCGAAAGGGCCAGCAAAGAGGTGGTTCTCACCGGCTACACCCGTGCCCAGGCCACTGTGACGGTTTCCTCGGAGGTTTCAGGTAAGATCGTGCGGGTCACCTACGAGGTCGGTCAGGTTGTCGGCAAGTCCCCATTTGCGGAAATCGACCCGACCTTCATCGAATTTCAGCTGGAAAGTGCCCGTCAATCCCTTCGCAACCTGGAAATCGACTTTCAGAAAAGCAATTCGCGGATCGGCTATCTGGAAAAGGAGTTCACGCGGATCGACCGATTATTTCGAGGACAGAGCACGGCCGAGACCCAGCGGGATAAAGCGGCGGAAGATCTGGTCCAGGCGAAGCTGGAAAGCGAGTCGATCCAGGTGCGCATTGCCGAGGTGAAAACGGCTCTGGCCGAACTGTCGGAACGCAGACGTCGTCACCGCGTTTCCGCCCCCAGCGGATGGATCGTGACAGACAAGTTTGTGGAGGGTGGAGAAATCGTTGCGACCGGAACGGCCATGGGACGGGTGGCCGACTATCGGGAATTGATCGTGCCCTTATCGGTGTCCGGCAGAGAGCTGTCCGCTATCCGCCGGCTCTCGTCGACCTTTACGGCCTACCTGGAGGACCAAACCGTCGATACCGCTGTCAACTGGATCAATCCCGAATTCGACGAGAAAACACGAAAACTCAATATCGAGCTGATCGTGCGCAACTACAGGGGCGAAAAGCGCGGCGGTCTTCTTTTCAATCTTCCCCTGCAGATCGATACCGAGGGCCTGCAGGTTCCCAAAGCCGCCCTGATCAGACGCTACGAAAATCCACGGGTCAGGATCCGGTCCACCGGCGAAGAGGTCCGGGTGATGATTTTAGGAGAGTCCAACGACCACTATATCATTGTCCAAAATCCACAGCTGTCGCCGGGTGTGGAGCTGTCCGGCAACGAGTAACGTTTCCGACCGGCAAACGGGTACCGAAACCGCTCAATTTCCGGAGCGCAATCGTTCATTTGCGAGACCCATCCATTGCTCATCAACAGTTGAAGAGCGATCCCGCCGGGCGGGAGCACGCAAGAAGCGGTACGGTGAAACAATAACGCCAATCAGCGGCATCGAGGGCAAAAACAAGCCTTATGCGTTCGGTCGTCAAGTTTTCCATACGCCAGTCGGTATTTATCAACGTGGTCTTCGTGATTCTCGTCGTTGCCGGCGCATATGCGGTTTTCACAACTCCCTTGGAGAACTATCCGGTGGTGGACATGGGCAATGTGTTCGTCACCACCGTCTATTTCGGCGCATCGGCCGAAGACGTCGAACAGCTGGTCACCACCAAAATCGAAGAGGCACTGGACGGGCTGGAAAACGTGGAGTGGATCCAGTCTCAATCCTACCGCAATTTTTCCTTCATCAATGTAAAGTTTATCGATGATTCGGATTATGAAAAGCTCTACGACGATCTGCGCTTTCGGGTGCTGAACATCAAAAACGAGCTGCCTCCCGAAGTCGATGACCCCACCTTCCTGTATATGGACACCAATGCCTGGCTGCCGGTGGTGATCGTCAATATCGCCGGCGAATTGCCCCAGCGCAGCCTCAAGCTGTATGCCGAAGAGCTGCGTGTTCGGCTGCTGTCGATCGATAATTTGCGGGATGTGGCCATCCAGGGCGACTATGTCGACGAGTTCCACGTATCCGCCGATCCGGCCAAACTCAGACGCTTCGGAATCACCTTCCAGCAACTGGTTGCCGCTATCGAGTCGGCCAACACCAAGTACCCGACCGGGCGGTTTCGCAAAATCGATTCCGAATACATGCTGGATGCCGGCAGCAAGCTGAACTCCCAGGAAAAGGTACTGAATGTCTTGGTTCGCCGGGACGGCGACGGAAATTTCATCCGGGTGGCCGACCTGGTGTCCAGCGCCAGGCTCAGTC
>JAHEIV010000510.1 GCA_024639205.1 Deltaproteobacteria bacterium
CGCTCTGTGGCCGAAGAACAACAAGCATAACATAAATTGGCAATCGAACATAGCAAACCGGGGTGAATTGCCGGGAAGCGATCTCGGATTCACAGCCGGTATAACGGTGAAATAACCACCTCGGCCCGGTCAAATCCCCACCTTTCGACCCCGCAAATTGATTGTCTGCGACAGGCTCAATCCCCCAACCATTTGGAATCACATCACTTACGCAACGGACCTTTCCCCTGGCACATGGATTGCAGATATCGGAGATATGCAAATGGGCATTTCCATATCTGGACTTCTGAGAAAAACCTATCCGGTGGTATCGGGGGCTCTGTTCATCTGGCTGTTTTGGGTCCTCCCGTGCGCAGCTGAAATCGAGACCAAATACCTTTACCGGCTGTCGAACTTCAGCGGGCCGGTTGCCTCCACCTGGGCCCGGATCGCCCTGGATGAAGCCCGCGGGGAGATCTACACGGTTCTGGAAAAAGAGGTGCGGGTATTCAACGAAAGCGGGATGGAAATCTATCGTTTCGGCGAAGACGGCAGCCTCGGGACGGTTCTTGATCTGGCAGTCAACAACACCGGGGATATTCTGGTTATTTCCCGCACCCGGGCGCAGCAGTCGATTCTGGTCTGTGATTTCCGCGGGATGCCCATCGGACGATTTGCCCTGACGAATTTTCCCCCCGATTTTTCCGGTTTTACACCCCACCGCATGGTTTTTAAGAACGGGCGACTCTACCTTGTCGATACGCCGGCCCTGAAAGTGGCGGTCACAGATGCTGTGGGCCGTTTCCTGAAAGGATATGACATCGGCGCCCTGATGGAGATTCCGAAGAAAAGGCGGATCGTCACCGATATCAATGGATTCAGTGTGGATGGGCAAGGCAACATACTCTTTACCATCCCCGTGCTATTCTCCGTCCACCTGCTGACACCTGACGGAAATCTCACCAGCGAAAAACGGCCGGGCAGCGCCCCCGGAAAATTCAACCAGGTTGCCGGCATCGTGGCCGACGACCGCGGTTACATCTACGTGGCAGATCGGCTCAAAAATGCCGTGCTGATTTTCGACCGCAATTTCCAATTCCTGATGCAGTTCGGCTACCGCGGTATGCGGCCGGATAACCTTTTCGGCCCCCAGTACCTGATGCTGGACACCAAGGGAAGACTTTACATCTCCCAGCTAAGAGACCAGGGAGTGAGTGTTTTTAGAATCGATTACACGCAGCCGTGAACATTGAACAGCCGGCTGACAGACTACGAACAAGGAGGTGATGCACGGAGAGTTCGGACCATTTTCAGATCGATACGAATCGAAACATTTTTCATGCAGCCAATCATTCACCACTAGCAACGACAAGGGCCGACCGGCTGCAAGACCACAAGGGAGGAGGAATCCATGTTCAAACCAACAACTTACACCCTGACCGTCATCGTCGCGGCGGTGCTGATCCTGGGCCTGAGCGCACCGGGCTTTGCGTATCATGACGGCGGTGTGGCCCACTGCGACGGGTGTCACACCATGCACAACTCGGTAAACGGGTCTCCTGTCGTCACGCCGGCCGGTAGCAATCTGCTCATCGCCTCCGATGCCAGCTCCGTTTGTCTGGATTGTCACGCAGGCAGCGGCAGCTTCCGCGTCTACAGCGACAACGGCTCGAACTACACCGCTGGCGGTGATTTCTTCTGGACCTCGGTGGATATCGAGTGGCAATCGCGCGGCACCCAGACCCGCAAGGGCTATGGCAACGGCCACAGCGTTGTGGCGGCCGACTTTCCGGAAATCCAGACGGAACTCGATCTGACCACCTCGCCCGGCGGCAACTTCCCGGCCGCCATCCTGGGGTGCCAGAGCTGTCACGACCCCCACGGCGTTGTCCCAAACAAGGTGGGGCCGATCAGTGGATCCGGCTCGTTCGGCGACACCGCCCCCGCGGGAACAACACTCGGTAACTACCGCCTGCTGGGCGCAGTCGGATATTCACCCACCAACAGCGGAGTGACCTTCGTCAACGCACCCCCTGTGGCCCGGGCGACGCCGAACAGTGATGCGGTCGAGACCGACGGCAATCACGCCGAGTATGGTTCCGGCACCTCCGAGTGGTGCGCCAACTGCCATGCCGGCTTTCAGGTTGCCGGCACCGGACTTGACAAACACCCCACCGGCAACACGGTGAAACTGGGTGATTTTGTCAACAATTACAACACGTACCGGGCCACCGGCGAGACAGGCGCCACCAGCGGCGTTACTTTCGCGAACGCCTATTTTGCGCTGGTGCCCATCGAAAGGGGAATCAACGACAGCACGTTGCTTGATACCAAGAGCACCGAAGGCGCTGTGGGCGGTCAGAGCAACGTGACCTGTCTATCCTGCCATCGGGCGCATGCGTCGGCTTTCGAGTACGGAACGCGCTGGGACACCAGCGAGGAGTTTCTGGTCGATTCGCATCCGCAGGCTACCGACACGGTCACCCGCTCGGATGCGGCAACGCTTACAACCAACTCTTACTATGGCCGCACCATCGAAACGGCCTTCAACGAGTTTCAACGCAGCCTCTGCAACAAGTGCCATCTGAAG
>JAHEIV010000511.1 GCA_024639205.1 Deltaproteobacteria bacterium
GAAGAACAATCTTTTCCCCACCTTGCGCCATCACCTCGACGGCCGTGTCGAGCTTTTCTTCTTCCAGCAGGGATCTGCCGATCTCCAGCCCTTTGGCTTTCATGAACGTATAGGTCATACCGCCACCGATGATGATGTGATCCACCTTGGGAAGAAGATGGGTGATGACATCGATTTTCCCGGATATCTTCGCCCCGCCGAGAATGGCCACAAACGGTCTGACCGGCTTTTCCAGCGATCGTCCCAGGTAGTCGATTTCTTTGATCATGAGATACCCGGCCGCACACTGATCGAAGAAATGGGTGACGCCTTCGGTGGAGGCGTGCGCCCGGTGAGCGGTCCCAAAAGCATCGTTGACGTAAAGATCGGCCGGTTTGGCCAATGCGGCGGCAAACTCCCGGTCGTTTTCGGTTTCCTGCCGGTAATATCGCAGGTTTTCGAGCAGCAGCACTTCACCTTCGGCCAGCTTTGCCGCTGCGGCCTCCACGTGGGTGCCGATGCAGTCATCGACAAAATGAACCGGCCTGCCCAGCAGCTCTTTCAGCACCGGCACGCAGGGCGCAAGTGACATCTCCGGCACCCGCTGTCCCTCGGGGCGCCCCAGGTGCGACATGAGAACCAGCCGCCCTTTTTGTTCGATGATGTGTCGAATCGTCGACAGTGCCGCCCGAATCCGTTTATCGTCGGAAACCTTTCCGTCTTCCAACGGCACGTTAAAGTCCACCCGCATCAAAACGACCTTACCCTTCAACTGTAGGTCATCGACGGACAGTTTGTTCATGCTCCCCATGGGCTGCTCCTTTTTGTCCAATGCAATCTTGGTCCGCACATTTTCTTTACAAGGTTCCTCAACTCTTTTTCTTCAATTGATCCGCCACCGCTCGGGTTGCTTTCGCGATTTCTTCCGGATCACCGAGGTAATAATGGCGAATCGGCTTCAAATCGTCGGCAAGCTCGTAGACCAGTGGGATGCCGGTGGGGATGTTGACTCCCAGGATCTCTTCATCGGGTATGCCATCCAGGTATTTCACCAGCGCGCGCAGGCTGTTGCCGTGAGCGGCGATCAGCACCCGCTTGCCTTTTCTGACCGCCGGTTCGATGACCTCCTGCCAGTATGGCAAGAACCGGGCAACGGTATCCTGCAGGCATTCGGTCAGCGGCACCTGCTCGGGTGCCAGTTCCGCGTAGCGCGGGTCGTTGGCCGGATAACGTTCATCGTCGGCCGTCAGGGCGGGGGGGCGCACATCGTAGCTGCGGCGCCAGATATGGACCTGATCCATACCGTGGCGGGCAGCCGTTTCGGCCTTGTCGAGTCCCTGCAGGGCGCCGTAGTGCCGTTCGTTCAACCGCCAGCTGCGAATCACCGGGATCCACATCAGGTCCATCTCCTCCAGCACCAGCCAGAGGGTCTTGATGGCCCGTTTGAGAACCGAGGTATAGGCCGCATCGAAGACATACCCTTCTTTTTTCATTGTTCGCCCGGCCTCGACAGCCTCCTCGATCCCCTTGGGGGTCAGGTCCACGTCGGTCCAGCCGGTAAATCGGTTTTCCTTGTTCCAGACGCTTTCTCCGTGGCGCAGAAGCACGAGTTTTTGCATCGTTTGCTGCTCCTTTCTTCGGAACGTTCTGCAGATAGTAACGGTCCAGGTTTGAGAGAATGACCGCCGGATGGGGTGGTCTTCGTGAATACTCGGGCAGGCGATGGACTCGAGGCCGGCCCCAACAACTCACTGCCAGGCGAACCAGCACATCGGCCTGAACTTGAGTCCAGACTAATGCGCCGGTGAGAGGGTGTCAAATTAAAACCGGAATCATGCGATTTGATACTTTTCCGGCAATTCAGAAACCTGCCGTTGCGACTTGCTCCTTCAGAAAGCGATGCAGCGGTCAGATCATTTCTCGGAAGTCACCTGGTCTTTGGAAAGCCATCCGCCGCCCAGAGCCTTGTAGAGCCTGACGTAGGCATTCAATCGCTGCTGATAAAGCTCCGACAGGTCGAGCTCAGCTGAGAACAGCTGGCGCTCGGTCTCCAGCACTTCGAGATAGCTGGTGACTCCCTGGTCGTAGCGTTCGTTGGACAGTTGGTTGGCATTGCGCGCTGCCGCGGCCTGGCTGGTTACCGCATCGACCTGCCGTTTATAGGTCTCTACCGCCACCAGCGCATCTTCGACTTCTCTGAAAGCCGTCAGTACGGTATTTTCATAAAAAAACAGCGCCTGCCTGGTTCTGGCCTCTTCGATTTCAACCCGCCGTTGGTTCTTGCCGAAGTTGAACAGCGGTCCGGTCAGGCTCGCGCCGGCGTTCCAGACGACACCATCGGAGGTTCGGTTGGAAAGCTCGCTGCTGGCCACGCCGAGCAAGCCGGTCAGCGAAATGGCGGGCAGCCGCAGCGCTTCGGCAACCCCGATCTGGGCATTCTGGGCTTGCAGCAGATATATGGCTTCGGCGACATCCGGCCGGCGTTCCAGCAGGCTTGCCGGCACACCGGCGGGAACCGCCGGTGGGACCACCTGTTTTTTTAAGCCCTCGCCGTTTTTGATTTCTCCGGGCAGCCTGCCGAGC
>JAHEIV010000512.1 GCA_024639205.1 Deltaproteobacteria bacterium
CCTTTGACAAAGTGATCTTGAACATTAGCTTTACCCATTGCCGGCCGATCGATCATGCGAGCGGCTGCAACGGCCGACCGGCATCCATCGGGCCGGCAAAATGCCCGTTTTTGTCCGGGCGTCAATCGCTTGCAATCATCTATGCAAAAATCAAGGGAGAACCATAATGCCAAGAATCGTTCGTTTCTATGAGACAGGAGACGCCGGTGTGCTCAGGATCGAAGACCAGCCGCTTTCTGAGCCCGGCGAAGGGGAAGTGCGCATCAAGGTGGAAGCCATCGGTCTGAACCGCGCTGAAGTCATGTTTCGGCAGGGGATGTACCTGGAAGCCCCTGCGTTTCCCTCCCGCCTCGGCTATGAAGCCGCCGGCACCGTGGATGCGCTGGGGCCGGCAACCAGCGGTTTTGAGATCGGCGACCGGGTGAGCACCATTCCGTCTTTTTCCATCGGCAAGTACGGCGTGTACGGTGAAAGCGCCATCGTTCCGCTCCACGCCGTGGCCCGCTACCCGGATTCATTGTCTGCGGTCGAAGGCGCATCCATCTGGATGCAGTACATGACCGCCTTCGGTGCCCTGATCGAATTCGGGCAGCTCGGCAAAAAAGACGCCGTGTTGATCACCGCTGCCAGCAGCAGCGTCGGGCTGGCCGCGATCCAAATCACCAAGTCGGTCGGTGCGTTGGCGGTCGCCACCACGCGCGGCGAGGACAAAAAACAGGCTCTTTTGGATGCCGGCGCCGATCACGTGATCGTCACCGACAAAGAAGACATGGCCGCCACGATGAAAGAGATCACCGCCGGGAAGGGAGCCAGTATCGTCTTCGATCCGGTTGCCGGACCTTTTCTGGAGCAACTGGCCCAGGCCGCCGGCCAGGGTGCCCGGATTTTCGAATACGGTGCGCTTTCGACGTCCCCGACCCCTTTTCCGCTCTTCGATGCACTCGCCAAGGGCCTGACCATAAGGGGCTATACCCTTTTCGAGATTGCAGCCGACCCGGAAAAACTGGCCCGTGGCAAACAGTTCATCACCGAGGGGCTCGCCTCCGGCGCCTTGCAGCCGATCATTGCCCGCACCTTTACGCTGGATGAAATCGTCGAAGCGCATCGTTTCATGGAATCCAATAAGCAGATCGGCAAGATCGTGGTAACCACCTGAAGCAGCGGCTACGGCTCACTCGACTAGTGCGGCGGATGACATATCAGGAACACTAAATCCGCTGGATGGATAAACGGGATCGATGGCGGGGTGGCCTTGGATCATTCAAGAAGGAAATGCGATCCGGCAGCCAAGAGCTCCAACCCGAACGCCGTATGGATGCGTCCATCTGAGCGGCTCTGGCTTGTAACGTGCTCGCTTTTCTCAGCGGCATAGCCCGCAGCTGCTTCGGTAGAACCTGGCTTTTCCTTCAAAAGCCCGGTGACTCGGCGTTACCTCAGCGGTAGCTCCCACTCTAATAATTCGACCTTTTCGAAAGCAACCGGTTGGCTGGAAGCCCACAGCACGACCCGCAGGCCGTCTGTAAAATAGGGATCTCCGGTCAGATTCTGCCGCGGCGATTCGATGGGCGCCGCACCGACTCCTTTTACAAAGGCAATTTGCGACAGCCCCTGGGAGTAAAGCAGGTCCTGGAGCAGGTAGCTGCGGGTTTCATCCACGTCCGGGTCGATCTTGTGGGTTACGATCGTCTTGGTGGTAAAACGCACCCCGATGTCGCGGCTGATCTGACCCACCCAAACCAGTTTACCCCTATATCGCACCGGTGCCAGCCACAGGCGCAGGTGGTTGCGCTCGTGTATCGTGCCGCGGGCCTTTTGCAGGGCAATATCCTGGCGACGGCCGAAAACATACAAAGAACTGACGGGCGAGTAGCGATAGCGGCCGCCAAAAATAAATGAAATGCCGGTCTTTACAGCCGATCCGGCGGTGATGGTTTCCGTCTCGTCCCATCCGGCCCGGATAAAGGCGTGATAGACTTCATCCCCGCTTCCCACGACGACCAGGTTGAGCGGATCGCCGGTTTCGCTGCCGTCCTTGCTGACCGTGCAGCACGGCAGCGACTGGAGGTAGGCAATGAAGTCTGTTTGATCTTCGATATTTTTCCACGTATCTGCCGGATACAAACCCTTAAAGTCGACCTGGCGATGGTCGACCTTTATACCGGGAACGGCAATGAAAAACGTAAAGTTTCTAACCTGCCGGTCTTCTCCTACCAGATCGACGGCAAAGGCTTTGGTGCCCTCGTCCAGGTTGGTGAAAACAAACCCCGCCCGGACACTGTCCGGCTGGATGTAGACATCCTTTCCCTTCTCGAAAAAATAGCGATCCATCTTTGTGTTGGCGGTGTTCGAGAAACGAAAATGACTTTTGAATGCGGCCTCCAGGGGCGTAAAGTACATCGGATCCAGACCCACGGGCAAAAACCACACCGGTTGTTCATCCTTGTTTTCGATCTCGATCCAGACCGGTTGGATCCCCTGTCGGTAAAGATCGACACCGAATATTTGCCGTGTCTCGGCCGCATCGGGTACCGCAGCCTTTATGCTCACATTGTTTTCGGTTTT
>JAHEIV010000082.1 GCA_024639205.1 Deltaproteobacteria bacterium
CGCCCGATTCAAACGTTCCTGCCGCTGGGCCAGTCGGCGCAGACGCCGCAGAAGGTCCTCGTGTTCGCCACCGGCGCGCCCAGCGGCGGCTGCGGGCATCTCGTAGCGGTTCTCCAGGCGGCCCATTTCCATCTCGAACAGCTCGCGCAAGTCCTCCCGTTCGCGGCTTTGAACGTCTGGGCCCCCTGCCCCACCGCGATTGCGGGCCATCTGAATCGACGAGCGCCGGCTTTGGGCTTGCGCTTTCAGTATGGCCTGCAAGGCGGCCTGTTCCGGGCCGAGGGCCTCTTGTAAGCTTTCGGAGAAGAGCATTTCAGCGGCGGTTTGCATCTGCGTGACCGCCTCGAACAGATGAATCACGGCCTGATCGAAACTGTCATCGGCCAATGAAAACCGTTCCGCCAGACGGCTGAGCGACATCTGCGTCCGCTGCAAGAGATTCTGCTGTGCCTCCGCCACGATGTTGACTTCCTTCGTGAATTGATCCCGGGGCAGGGTTTTCTCCCGGTTCAGCAGTTTCCAGGTCGCAGCGATGATATGTTTCTGGTTTTCGACCAGGGCACTGGAAGACCGGCTCTGCCCGGCCTGTCCGCCGCCTCCGGATTGCCCCGCAGCGCGGCGAAACTCCGCGTCGGTTCGGATCACTTCCAGAAAATATATATCGGAAATGATCTCCGACGGCCCTCCGATCCCGTTGTTGTCGGCCGCCGTCAGGTAGTAGGTGATGAAATCCCCCGGGGCCAGCTGTAGATCTTCCAGGTAGATGGTGGTCTTCCCATCGACAGCGGGAGGCGGGGACGATTGCGCGGCTTCGAAGAAGGCAACCCGCTGCTCGGCTTTCCCGGGGACACTGTAATTCATGGTGAACTCCGTCAGTCCGAAATCATCCGTCGCCGTCGCATCGATGGTCACCTCTTCCAGCGCCATAACCTCCAGGTCCCTGCCCGGCAGGGTCACGATGACCTCAGGCGGGGAATCGGCAATGGATTTTACAATATACTCATTGGGATTTTCGACTTTCCGGCCCTCGGTGTCGAATGCGTCCACAACGTAGGTGCCGTCCGAGGCCACGACAAACGAGCCGGTGGCCGCATGGCCTGCAGGCGTCAGATCCAGGGTCGAACCGTCGCCGAATTTCAAAACACCCCTTTGCACCGGTCGATTGAAGGTGATGTGCAGGTGCACGCGCGTTCCCTCCGGGGCGGTGATGTCGCCAGCGTTTTTCTCGGTTTTGTTCTCGATGCCGGTGTAAGCCGGATACTCATAGGCCACGTCGATCGATTCAATCCGGATCAGATCGAAGACCTGAATTCGAAACTCTCTGGAGCGGTCGGTGCCGGCGTCCACGTAATAGGTCATGTCCGTCTGGACCCCGGACAGGTAGTGCATGTATTCAGGCGGCGCTCCTTCGACCTGCATCTGGATGCGCTTCCAGTCACCCGCCGGCTCCCGTATAAAAAGGACCATGCTCTCCGGCGGGGCGTTTGTGGTCTTCACGCTGACGGTCACATCGCTTCCCCGCCGGACCAGGACATCGCCGGGCGAAACCGCCAGGCCTGCCGTCAGCTCCGTCTCGGCAGTCGGCGTCGTCCAGGGCCGGATGAACCGCTGTGCAGCGCCGGAGAACCTCGCCGACTCCCAAAGCGCAATCGACAGGATACAGACCATCACGACAGCGATACCGGCGGCATACCCGGCCGGCCGGAAGGTACTCACCTGCGCGATATTCCGATCGCTCAAGCGGGATACCGTATCCTGCCACAATGCTTCTACCAGCCGGGACGGTGGTTTTCTCCCCAGTTTGTCGTCGGAGCCCACGGACGTGACGAGACGCTGCTCGAGATCGGGTAGATGGTCATCGACATAGTGTGCCAGCCGTTTGTCATCCCTGCCGAAGTTTCGGGCGGCGCGCACGTATCGCCACACGACGGCGCCGCTGCCTGCTCCAAAGAGGCAGAGCAGAAGGATCCGAGCAGGCACCGCCGGAAAAAGGACCATCTCCACCACCACGCAAAAAATGAACAAGACCGCGACCGTTGTCAGGCCCCAACCGATTTGCCTCGTGTGCAAAATCAGGTTACGGCGCCGCCGGACGCGTTCGATGATGCTGCGCAGCTCATCAATGGACGCTAAATTCATATCGGCCTCCGATTCATCGGATTTCTTGCGCATAATTTGCCGTTACCGTTGTTGCATCAGCGATACGTGCGGTTGGCCAAAAATGTTTCCATAAGGCACATTGCAGCCACCAAGAGCAGGACCCACCACCAGTACCGCTGGGAGCGTACCCGCTCGGCCCTGAACGAAGAGGCCTGCTCTGCAAGAGCCGGTGGTGCAGAGGTTTCGGATGACATGAGCCGATCAACCAATTCATGCGGATTCAATGCAACCAGCTCCGTCTCCGGGACGGCCACATTGACGGCAAAATTGCCCGGCAGATTACCGGAGCGGGTCTGATAAAAACCCGGTTCCGCCGTCGCCTGATAAAATGCAAAGCCGGCCCCCGTCGAACGCAGGAGGGTAACCTCTCCCCCCGGCGAAGTTACCCGCGCGGCTCCGCTCGCCGGGACACCTACCGGAACGATGTCTCCGACACGGTAGGACATTTGGGTGTCCCGGCTGCCGGCCAGATGGCGCATGGCTTCATGCAGCAAGGGCAGATAGGTCACCTGTAGGGGAAAATTATTCCACGCCGTGTCCAGGGAGGAGGCAAAAAGCAATACCCGACCGTTGCCCACACTGTTTGCAATGAAAGCCGGACCACCGTTTTCAAACCTCATAATCACCTGGCTGCCGGAGACCGGTTCCACGGCCCAGTATTGATAAAACCGGGCCGTACCGAAATCTGTTTTTTCATCGACCTGCAGGGCGCGCACGACTGGATGCTGCGCGTGAACCCGGGCAATGCCCAGGGATGTTCCATCCACATCGATTTCTTTCTGCCGCAGCAAGGCCGGCGTCACCTCGCCGTAGTGCCGGTTGTATGCATCGCCGTCCACCCGGTCGGCCGGGGCCAGCAGCAGGCCTCCGCCCCCTTTCACATATGCACGCAGCGCCCTCGCCTGCTCCGGGGCCAGGTCGCCCACATTGAGCAGGGCAACGACCGCATAGGGCGTCAATGTCCCGATCGTCAGCTGGCCGGGATCGATGACATCAACCTGAAAAGATGCTTTGTCCTTCTGACTGAGTGCTGAACGGAACCAGTAAGCTTCATCCCCGCTCCCGCCGCTGCCCCTTTCATCGCTGACACACAGCACTCTTGTTACCGGGGTGACATCCGCGAGAAAGTAGAACCTGTTGTCCGGCTCAAACCGGTCTCCAGCAATCCTCAACGTGCCGCGGTGCAGGCCCGTCCGGTGAAGCGTGAAGGGAAATTCCACCCGGATTTCAGACCGGCCTTCCATCTCGACCGTTCGGCTTGCCAGCGATGTGCCTTCGATCTCGAGGGTTACCCGCACGGTCTCCACGGGCTTGGTTCCAGCGTTTTGAATGCGGCCGACCAGGTTATAAACATCCTGATGTCGGTCCAGGCTTCCTTCGACCACCGCCAAGTTGGAGGTCTCCGTGTTTCCCACACTGACCACTTTCAATTCGATACCCGGGCTCCATTTCCAGCCATGGTTGCCGGCGGGCATGGCACTTTTCTGAAAGTCGGAAACCAGGTATACGATTTTTTCTGGGTAGCGGGCGGCCAGCAGGAGCTGATCCGCCAGGCGCAGGGCGGTCAGGAAATTGGTTGATTGGTACCCGGGAACGGGAATACCGCGCACGAAGGCCTCCAGCGTCGCGTGATCGGTGGTCAACGGTTGCATTCGTCCCGGGCTTTCCGCAAATGCGACCACCCCGGCTTCGTCCCCGGTTTTCAGTGACCGAATGATATCGACGACGGCCGCTTTGGCCTGTTTATAACGATCGGCATACTGCATGCTCAAGGAGGTATCCAGCAGGATAATCAGCGATTTCGGCTGCCCTCCGACTGTTTTCGAATAGGCGCCGGTGAGGATAGGCCGCGCAAAAGCAACGGCCAGCAGGCCGACGATGGCGACCCTTATCGCGAGCAGCAGCCACTGCTGGATCCGCTGAATATAAACCAGCTTTTTCGGCGCGGTTTTTAGAAATCGTGCGGTGGGCAGCACAATCCGCTCGGCCCGCTGCCTGCGAATCAAATGGATCGCCACCGGGATGCCGATTGCCAGAAGACCCAGCAAATACCATGGTGTGGCGAATGTCATCTGCGTGCCCTTGTCTCCTTTTTCACGAATCTATTGGATCAATAACTCCTGGTTCGTTTTGCAAGGTAGGATGCCAGTGCGGCATCCAGCGGCTCGGATGTGTTCAGCAGGCAGTAATCCATGCCGCCGGCCCGGCACTTTTCTTTGTAAAAATCACGGAACCGTTCGATTTCCTGCATGTAGGCATTGCGCACGCGCTGGGGAACCGCCTTTTGAATCTCGTGCGTCTCACTGTCTTCAAAATCTGCAATCCGGTTGAAGGGAAAGGTTAGTTCGGCATTGTCCAGGACGTGGAATACGATAATATCATTGCCCTTGGCGCGCAGCTGCTGCAGGCCGCCAAGGGTCGCCTCGTTTTCGTCGAGCAGGTCGCTGATCAAAATCACCATTTGCCTGCGGCTGAGCGAGCGCGTCAGGTTCGAAACCGGTTTCAGGATGTCGGTTCGGTTGCCGACGGTCGTCGCTGCCAGGGCCCGCAGGATCTGCATGAGATTTCCCTGACAATAACGGGAAGGCAGGTACTGCTGAATCTGCTCGTCAAAGGTGATCAATCCGATCGCATCCCGCTGGCCGGTGATAAAATAGGCCAGTGCCGAGGCCAGGGTTCGCGCGTATTCAAACTTGGTTACTCCACTGGAGCCGTATCCCATCGACCCGCTGGCGTCCAGCAAGATGGTGCAGCGGACATTGGTTTCGTCCTCGAATAGCTTGATGTGGAACTTGCCCGAGCGGGCGTATACCTTCCAGTCCACGTAGCGCATGTCGTCGCCCGGATAATAATGCCGGTAGTCTGAAAATTCTGCGCTGAAACCGCGGTGCGGGCTTCTGTGCAGACCGGTCAAAAACCCTTCCACGGTGATCCGTGCCCGCAGCTCCAGATCGGATATGCTTGCCAGAACGGTCGGATCGAGAACTGTAAGTTCGTTCGGTACCATGTTGCGTCTCTCGCAGGCAGTCGCCTATATACCGGAATCCGGGACCGGCACGCTGTCCAGGAGCCGGTCGATTACGTGGGAGGTATCGATGCGTTCGGCCTGGGCATGAAAATTCACGATAATGCGATGCCGCATGACCGGATGGGCCAGTGCGCGGATATCTCCGTAGGAAACATTGAATCGTCCGTTTAGCAGTGCGCGGACTTTGCCGCCCAGTATCAAAAATTGGGATGCCCGCAGACCGGCCCCCCAGCTAACCCACTTCTTTATGAAATCGGGTGCTGCTTCGTTGCCCGGCCGGCTCGCGGCAACGAGGCGCACGGCATAGCGCATGACTTCATCCGCCGCCGGCACCTGCCGTATGACATGTTGAAAGTCGAGAATGTCCTGGCCGGTCAAGAGCGGCTCGACCGACTCGGGGGCCGCACCGGTGGTGTTGTTAACAACGGTAACCTCCTCTTCTTCCGGCAGGTAGTCGATCAGGATTTTGAACATGAAGCGGTCCAGCTGGGCTTCCGGAAGTGGATAGGTTCCCTCCAGTTCGATGGGATTCTGCGTTGCCAGTACAAAAAAAGGTTTCTCCAATTTGTAGGTCACCCCGCCGGCTGTAACCTGCTGCTCCTCCATGGCTTCAAGCAAGGCGGACTGGGTCTTGGGAGGCGTCCGGTTGATTTCATCGGCCAGCAGTATATTCGCGAATATCGGCCCCTTCACGAACTTTAACAAGCGCCGGCCCGTCCCCGGGTCTTCCTCCACCACTTCGGTGCCGATCACGTCGGCCGGCATCAGATCGGGGGTGAATTGGATCCGGCTGAATCGAAGCTGGGAAATATCGGCGATGGTCTTGATCAGAAGGGTCTTTGCCAGGCCGGGCACACCGGTGATCAGCGAGTGTCCACCCGCAAAAAGTGCGATCAGAACTTCCTGAATCACCTCCTCCTGGCCGACAATTACCTTCCGGAGTTCCCGGATAACCTTTTCCCTGGCGGTCTGCATGCGTTCCACCAGCGCAATCTCGTCCGTTGATTCCCTGAGCGGCGCAACGGGTCTTGCCGGCAGGTTTGTCATTTTTTATTCCTCCATTGTCGATGTTTCTCGATGGCCCCGAAGGCACTGACGATGCAACAAGCGACCTTGCAGCGCGAGGCACTAGTGGGTCAACGCGTAAATCAGGTAGTTGATCCCCAGCCGATAGGCCATGTTTGCATACTGGGTCGGGTACATCGGATGGTAGGTGTGCTCCCAGCCGTCGCCGATATCCGAGTTCCAGTTGATCAGCACCATGACCCGGCCGTCATCATCCAAAACCGCCCGGTTGATCGCCACGTCGACGTCCTGTTCGGGGTAATTTTCGGGATTGGAGACTCTCGGTATCATCTGGGGTCCGTCGATATCGTAGTAACAGTGAAATATCTGGTGGTCATTGTCGAGCTGTACGATCGGCTTATCCGGGAAGACTTTCGAAAAGGTCCGATAAAAGTTGTCCCACTGCCATGTTCCCCAGAAGTCGTCGATAAATAGAAACCCACCCCTCAAAAGGTATTCGCGCAAATTGTGTATTTCCTTGGGCGTCAACTGCAGGCCCCCGTTGCGGCCCACTTCCAGCATGTACAGAAAGGGGTATTCGAAAATACGGTCGTCGTTCAATTGCAGCACAATCGGCTCTTTGTTGACATGGATATTCGTCAGCCTTCGAACGCCGCGCAGCAGGTTTTGATCTGCGGCGGGAAAGTCCACCGCCCAGGTCTGCCAACCGCCCCAATCCTCACCATCATCCCATTCGCCGGCGGTGGTATTGTATTGGATGCGCACGAACGTAAACGCATCTCCGGCCTCGTCCAGCTCGGCCGGTACATCACCGTTCGCCACGCTTTCGGCCGCGCCGATGCCCACGGTCACCGCCAGGCTCGTGCAGACGATCATAAACACAGTGCTTGTCTTCATGCTAATGGCTCATCGCGTATATAAGGTAGTTGATGACCAGCTTGTACGCTTCGTTGCAGTAGCGCGTCGGATAGAACTCGTCGTTCGTGTGTTCCAGTCCGTCGCCGAGATCCGTATTGAAATTCACCACCATCATCAACCGGCCGTCTTCATCGAAAAGACCGTGCACCGAGGTCGGGTAATCCGGATTGTCGAGGGTGAACCCCCACCCGTAATTCCAGGTAACCCCGCGACCCGGCACTTGCTTGATTTCATCGATATCGAAAAAGCTGTGAAATATGGGATGGTCCAACGCTAATTTTTCCAGGTTGCGGTCCGGGAAAATTTTATCGAGTTCAGTCAATAAATCCTGCCAATGTTGCGGCCCCCAGAAGTCGTCCAGCATGACAAAACCGCCCCGCAGCATATATTCTCGAAGGGCCGCGGCCTCCTGGGGTGAAAAGTTCGGGCCGTTGCCCGCGTAAAGCGGAATCCGTTTCATGTTGATGTACAGATAGGGGTGCTCGAAAAGTTCCGGATCCGTCAATGCCAGCGCTTTATAGCTTCTTGCAGACGTATTCAGCATCGTATAACGCCGAACACCCCGGAGCAAATTTTGATCGGCCTGGTCGAAATCGGTTTGCCACCATTTGCGATTCCGGGGGCCAAATCCAGTCTCGGACGATCTGTAGTTAGCGTATTTCCCTCGTATCAGCGTGAATTCGCGCTCCCCGACGAGATCATCCGCGGGTGCCTGCGGCAGGCCGGCCAACAGCGATTCATCCTGCCCGCTGGCCATGCTGCCGAAAAACAGGATGGTCGAGATAAACATCCAACCGGTCGCCCGGCGCACTGCCAAGCCACACATGGCATTTGCCTCCCAATGGCGGTTTCGAAAGATACCGGCTGAAAAAGGGAACGCGCTTTTCAATCAGCCGTTGGCGGCACCCAAGGCTCGTTGCCGAAACCCGGGTCGGATCGCGCCGTTTCGGTTGCGGGAAAAAGAACCCGAGCCGGCCCGGCGTTCAGGGCTCCAGCGCACCGAGCAGGATGTCCTGGGCCCTGTCGTACATGGGGGCGATTTCCAAGGCCGCCAGCGCATACTTTTTGGCCCGGCTCTTGTTACCGCCTCTCAGGTAGGCTTCGGCCAAGTCCGTATTGGCAAGGGCCGGATCCGTGTGGTCCAGGGCCAGCAAAACGCTGTACTCCCGAATGGCCCTCGGATAGTCCGACCGTTGCATGGCAACGTCCGCCAGGGATCGATGCACCTCCGGAGCATAGGGATTCACGGCAATGGCCCTCTCCAGGTAATATACCGCCCGGTCGTAATCTTTTTGGGCTTTGGCCGCCTGCCCGAGTTTGAAACAGGTTTCAAAGGCATGCTGTTGAACTTTCGCCAGGGCCTCCTGCTCACGGCGCAAGGCCGCGGTGTCTCCAAGCTGTTCGTAGATGGATGCCAGGACCTGCCGCGGGCTCGGTGAAGCGCTGTAACCGGGCAGCAGATCCCTGGCAATGCTCAAATGCTTGATGGCTGCCTCAAAATCTTCCGAGCGGTAAAGAATGAGACCAAGTTGAAAATGCGCTGTAAAATCGCGTGGATGAGCTTCGATTCGCTTGCGCAGGGAATCGATCGATGCGTCCCCTGACAGCGCCGGCGGCGGCCCGCTGCCGCCGGCCGGTTCTTCACCAAACGGGCTCGCTTCTGACGGGGTATTGCCGGGGACATGGACATCGATCGTTTTCACCCGCTGGTTGAGCCATGAAAAAAAACCGGCTTCGAACTCGGGCAGCGGAAGGCGAAAAACCGTCTGAAAATTAACGTCCATATCCCCGCTGGTCGCAATCTGCGTGATCAATGCCTTTAGGGCTTCAAATCCGTAGCGCTCAGCGATGAACTCGACCAGCAGGAAAGCCTCGTAATATGCAAAATTCAGATCCGCCGGTGTTTCGGCCTGTGAAAAGCCCACGTCCAAATCTCTGAGACCGATGATCCGTCCTTCTTGGACCGCGGTGATGAGTTCGAGGTCCTGGCGGCGGCCCCACTCTGGCCGGCCGTTTTTTTCTTCGTAACCGGAAACGCCTTCGGAGAGCCAGCGCGGTATTTTGTTATCCGTCATCTGCAACGTGATGACATGGGCGAATTCATGCCACACGACTTCCTGCCAGTTTATGGAACCAGGTGGATTATACGCCCGCGGAGAGTCAAGGGTAATGACATGCCCGAAGCAAACCCCTAACAGGTGGCCGATTTCGGGTAGTCCCGAAGTGCGCACGGCAAAATCTTCATGTTCGGTAAATATCTCGATGAGTACAGGTTCC
>JAHEIV010000513.1 GCA_024639205.1 Deltaproteobacteria bacterium
ACCGCCTGGCATGCCCCGGTGAACTGGGTCCGGGCATGGGGACTGGGTAACGTCTATCACGTCTTCCCCACCATGCAGACCGAGCGCCGCGAATTGCAGATCCAGGGCAGCGACGATGGGCATACCTGGCATAGCTACCGGTTCCGCTACAAGCCGAACGGGCCCGATGATCGGCCGGCTTTTATCGTGCCCCTGCATCCCCGGCTCGACTGGATGATCTGGTTCATTCCGCCCCGCAATCCCTTCATGCTCGCCTGGTTCGAGAGATTCCTGTGGCGGTTGCATGAGAATTCAGCCAGTGTGACGGCGCTGCTGGCACACAACCCCTTTGCGCACGCCGGACCAAAGTACCTGAGGGTTCTGTCCTACCGTTATCGATTCACCACAGCGCGGGAAAGGGCAGACAGCGGACGTGTCTGGCAGGAGGAATACCTGGGCGTGTTCCCGAACGTGCCGCCGCGGATCCCGTGAACCTGCAGGGCAGGATCGAGCGGGCCGTATTTAACAGCGGAAAAAGCCCTGCTGACGCAGGAACTCGTGCATGTGTTCGCGTTTTTTTCCCTGCACTGCGGTAGCCGTCGCCGTGCTCCAGTCGCTCAGCTTGATATTGCTGCCACGACTGGCGTAATACGCCGCCATGGTCTCGTCATACAGGGCGATACGCTCGGCCGAAACCTCCTGGTAGACATCCTGGTGCAGCACGAAGCCTACCGGCATACGTGGCTTGACCGGGTTTGACTCGTTCGGCCACCCAAGACACATCCCAAACAGCGGCAGGACCCGCTTGGGCAAGGCCAACTGCTCGACCAACACCTGTGGCTCATTGCGAATCCCGCCGATGAACACCCCTCCCAGACCCTGCGACTCGGCGGCCAACAAGACATTCTGCGCCATCAGAGAGACATCGACCACTGCGGCCAGACCGTGCTCGGCATAGCCTTCCAGCTCACCCTTGCCGGCCCCCTCGCAGGCCGCGTTGATACGCCGCAGGTCGGCGCAGAACAGCAGAAATTCGGGTGCCTGTTCGATCCAGCATTGACCGCCGGCGGCCTTTGCGATCGCCGCCCGGGCTTCCGGCCGGGTCACCCTGATCACACTGTAGGCCTGGATGAAACTCGAACTTGCCGCCGCCTGGCCACAGCGAATCAGCGATTCAAGCAACCCGGGATCGAGCGGGCGCGGCAGAAAACGCCGAACCGAGCTGTGTTTCAATTGGAGCTGCTGTATTGAAGTCAGTTGCATAAGGTCCTCCAGTGTAGAGCCCCCGGCACCCGCCCGCAGCAAAACCCCTGCTAAAATCGATGCCGGAAATACGCGAAAGACCCTGTCCGCTCAATCGTCACGACGCAAAATCAGACACCCTCGCGATGGGGACAATTTTCGCGCACGCAACTGCCATAGATGATCAATGAGTGATCTCTGATTCTGAAGCCGTTGCGGTCTGCAATATCATGCTGACATTTCTCGATCGTCTCGTCGTAGAACTCTTCCACCCGGCTACATTGCTCACAGACGATATGGTCATGATGGTGGCCGCGGTCGAGCTCGAAAACGGCCTGCCCGCCTTCAAAGTGATGCCTTTCGGCCAACCCGGCGTTAACAAACTGCGTCAGAACCCGGTATACGGTCGCCAGACCGATCTCTTCGCCCCTCTCGAGCAGCGCCTTATAGACATCCTCGGCGGTCATATGCCTGGATTCGGCGGATTCCAGGATCTCGAGGATCTTCACCCGTGGCAGGGTGACCTTTAGACCGGCCTTACGGATTTCCTTATTCTCCACCCTCACCTCCAGCGCATGTATTCTTGCAGGGGATTCGCTATCATTCGTCCGCCATCGGATCGTCCCGAAACAGTATCATTCGAATATGCGTAAGCTTCTCATTTTCATTACCGCACTCGCAACCGTCGTTTCTACCGGCTGCAGCAGCTTCGGCGAAAGCATGACCTCGGTTGCCGATGTCGTTCCCAATGCCCTGGACAGGGCATCTTTCATCTACCGGCCAACCATCCAGCAGGGCAATGTGGTCAATCAGGAGCAGGTCAACGAACTACAGCCGGGGATGAGCAAACGTCAGGTCAAATTCCTGCTCGGGTCGCCCATGATCAACGACGTATTCCACGCCAACCGCTGGGACTATGCTTACACCATCGGTGTCGGAAGCAGGCCTAGCGAGATACGCCGGATCACCGTCTTTTTCGAAGACGATCGTCTGGTACGCATCACCGGAGACATGCGTCCACAGCCCGAAAGCGAACGCGTCGAAGTCAAAAAAGAGGTCGTCGTGACCGTACCCGACTGGGAACCGGGCAAAAAATCCTGGTGGCGCCGGGCTGTTGACACCGTCACCTTCGGTGCCTTTGACGAGTAACCGCAGCCTAAGCCGCTGCCCCTCCCTGCGCGCGTGCCCCTTTTTTCATGGTTTTACCCTCAGCCGCGCGCTTTTTGCGCGCTTCCTTGGGGTCGGCGATCAACGGTCGATAAATCTCTATCCGGTCGCCGTGGTGCAGCGTGGCCGATAAAGCCGACACCTTGCCGAAAAT
>JAHEIV010000083.1 GCA_024639205.1 Deltaproteobacteria bacterium
CCTTTCCCTTTTTCTTACCGGCCGCCTTCTCTGCCTTTTCTCCTGTATCGGCCTTGACTTCAGCCTTTGGTTTTTCTTTTTCCTCTGCCTTCTCTTCTGCCTCGGCTTTGACTTCAGCCTCTGGTTTTTCTTTTTCCTCTGCCTTCTCTTCTGTCTCGGCTTTGACTTCAGCCTTTGGTTTTTCTTTTTCCTCTGCCTTCTCTTCCGCCTCGGTTTTGACTTCTGCCTCTGGTGTCCCTTCTTCCTCAGCCCTATCTTTAGTCTCGGCTTTCTCTTCAGTCTTTAGGGCCTCTTTTTCTCTTGCTTTCTCCGCTGCCACGGTTTTTTCTTCAGCCGTTGCCTTCTCTTTTTCTTCTGTTTTCTCTTCCGTGTCAGCTTTCTCTTTAGCCGCTGGCTTTTCCTTCACCTCCGCCTTCACTTTCGTGTCAGCTTTCTCTTTAGCCGCTGGCTTTTCCTTCACCTCCGCCTTCACTTTCGTGTCGGCTTTTTCTTTAGCCGTTGGCTTTTCTTTCGCCTCCGCTTTCACTTTCGTGTCGGCTTTCTCTTTAGCCGTTGGTTTTTCTTTCGCCTCCGCTTTCACTTTCGTGTCGGCTTTCTCTTTGGCCGTTGGTTTTTCCTTCGCCGGCGCCTTCACTTTCGTCTCGGGCTTCTTTTCGGCCATTGGCTTTTCTTTCGCCCCTGCCTTCACTTTTGTCACGGCCTTCTTTTTGGTCTTTGGTTTTTCTTTAGCCGCAGCCTTCACTTTTGTCTCGGCTTTCTTTTTGGCTTTTGGTTTCCCGGCAGCCTTTTTTTTCTCTTCTGTTGCGATTTTCGCTTCGACCTTTGCTTTTTCTTTTGCCTCTGTTTTCTCTTCTGACATTGGATATCCCTCTCACTCGATGTTCGATATAAAAGTACAGGCGGAGGCTGCAGTGCCTCCGCCAGTTCGGATCCGCCCCTTGTCCTTCCGTGAAGGTGTCGTCTGGATTCAGGAAATAGATCCTGCCTTATTGATGGCAAACCATGGGTAGGCCGTTTGCAAAACTAATGTACATAAACCACATATTGCCCGGATGTCAATACCCCGTGAACGCTGTGCCGGTTTGTCGGATCAGCGAAACCAGGGAGCCGCCTAAGAATCCGATGAATCCGTTTTCTGAGATGAATCGCTAAGGTTGAACAACTTTGCAAACGGTCTGATAAAATCAATTGGAATCGGGAAAATGGTGGTGGTGTTGTTCTCGGCACTCAGCTCCCTGACGGTTTGCAGGTATCTTAGCTGCAGGGCGGTCGGGTGGCTCTCGATGATCTGGGCCGCATCGGCCAGTTTAGCGGCAGCCTGAAATTCACCTTCGGCATTGATGATCTTTGCGCGTCGCTCCCGCTCGGCTTCTGCCTGCTTTGCCATAGCCCGCTGCATCTCCGTGGGTAGATCGATGTGCTTGAGCTCCACCGTAGCCACTTTGATGCCCCAAGGATCGGTGTGGGTGTCCAGGATTTCCTGCAACTCGTTGTTGATCTTCTCTCTTTCCGACAGCAGATCGTCCAGTTCGGCTTGCCCGCAAACGCTGCGCAGGGTGGTCTGGGCCAGCTGGGACATGGCATAATTGTAATTTTCGACTTCGACGATGGCCTTTACCGGATCGATGACCCTGAAGTAGATCACCGCATTGACCTGCACAGAGACGTTGTCGCGGGTGATGACGTCCTGGGGGTCTACATCCATGGCCACAAGACGGAGGCTGACCTTCACCATTTTATCGATCAGCGGAATCAGGATGATCAGCCCCGGTCCCTTGGCATCGATGATGCGGCCCAGGCGAAATATGACACCGCGCTCGTACTCGTTTAGAATACGCAGGGCGGCGGAAAGAAAAAAGATAACCAGTACGATTATTGCAATGAGAGGGTAAAGTGTCATGTGTTACTCCTTTTTCTGATACCCCATCCATTTCCCTGCAATATTGGGCTTCACAGAGGGATGAGATAGTTGCAAGCCCCGGCTTGTGCAACGCGCCGGTGGGAGATGAAAACACGCCATCCAACCCGGGCTGAATGATCGGATGCAGCGGGTTTTACCACCTCGGTCATTCTTCAGTCGGCGATTCCAGTGGTTCAACCTCCAGCACCAGATTCTCTACACCCAGAATGCGCACCTTTGTCCCGGCCGGCAGCGGTTTTGGTGACCGTGCATTCCACAGCTCGCCGTGGACAAACACCTTGCCTTCCGGTTCGAGATCCTTTTTCACCACCCCGATCTCATTGGTCAGCCCCCGGGTGCCGGTCCTCGGTTTGTTTGTGTGCGCCCGAAACACCAATGCCGCTATCCCCACGAAAAACCCGGATACCAGGATGATCGTCGGCAGCAAAACCGACCAGGCCACGCGATACTCGGGGCTGCTCGATTCGAACAGCATCAGTGAGCCGAGCAGCAGGGATACGATTCCGGCTACACTCAGCAAGCCGTAGCTGGTGATCTTCATCTCCATGATGAAAAAAACGATGGCCAGCAAAATCAGCAGCACGCCGGCGTAGTTGATCGGCAGGGTCTGCAGGGCGAAAAACGCCAGGATGATACAGATACCGCCGACAACACCGGGGAAGATGGCTCCCGGATGGGACAGCTCGAAGTAAAGACCGGCAAGCCCGATCATCAGCAAAATGTAAGCCAGGTTGGGGTTGCTGATGGTTTTGAGTATTTTCGTTCGGAAGGACTCCTCGATCACCTTCTCCTCGATATTGGCCAGCTTCAGCGTCCCTTTGTTTTTGATTTCCCGGCCGTCGATCTGGCGAATCAGGTCGGCCCGATCCGTGGCGATCAGGTCAATGATGTTATCTTCCAGTGCCTGTTTCTCTGTCACCGCCACACTTTCCCGGATCGCCTTCTCCACCCAGTCGGCGTTGCGTCCCTTTTCCTCGGCCACACTTCTGGCATGGGCCACCATGTCGTTTACAACTTTTTCAGACATGGTCTTGTCGATCTCTTTACCGCCTGCTCCGACCGGGTGAGCCGCGCCGATGTTGGTGCCCGGAGCCATGGCAGCCACATCGGCCGCCATGGTAATCATCACACCGGCGGAGGCTGCCCGGGCCCCACTGGGCGCCACGAACACGACAACCGGTATCCGGCTTCCCAAAATGGCTTTTACGATGGTGCGCATCGATTCAGCCAGGCCGCCGGGAGTGTCGAGTTCTATGATCAAACAGACTGCCTTTTCCTCGTTGGCTTTCTCAATCTCGGTTTCGATAAAATCGGCCACACCGGGACTGATGGCATCGTTGACCTTCAGCACGTAAATCTCGCCTGCGTTTTCGGCGGCCGATACAGCGAGCAGTGAGCAAAACAATAATAGAAGCGGTAGAACAACTATAGTGGTTTTTATTTTCATCGTTTTTCCGTCAGGATCTGTGGTTGGGTTTATCCGGTATGGGTAATTCCATAGCCTGCATCAGCAGTTTCATGTCCTCCCAGACGTCCCGTTTTTTTTCCGGATTGCGCAACAGGTACGCTGGATGATAGGTCGGGATGACCTGAATGCCCATTGCCTGGTGAAATCTGCCCCGCAGGCGTGAAATGGGCTTGTTGGTCTCCAGCAGGGTTTGCGACGCAAAGGTGCCCAGTGTGCAGACAAACTCCGGAGCGATCGCTCGAAGCTGGCGTTTGACAAACGGTGCACAGGATTCGATCTCTTTCGCATCCGGATTTCGGTTGTCGGGCGGCCGGCATTTGATGATATTGCAGATGTACACATTTTCCCGATCCAGTCCAATGGCCGATATGATTCGGGTCAGCAGTTTTCCGGCTGCGCCGACAAAGGGGCGCCCTTGCCGGTCTTCCTCGAAACCGGGGCCCTCACCGACAAATACCAGCCTGGCCCCGGGGTCTCCTTCGCCGAATACGATATGCTTGCGACCAGTCTCCAGTTTACATCGCCGGCAATCACCGAGATCCCCGCGAATGTCTTCCAGGGTTTCCGCTTTTGGCCGAAATGACGTGCCCCAGGCATCCAATATCTGAAGGTGCGGCGGCGAGCAGTCAAAGCCGCTCCATCCACTGAGTTCCAGTTCTCGGAGTGCGTCCTGAAGCTCACCGATGACTTGAATCACCTCTTTGGTGTTGGCTTTGGCAGCCGATGGATCTTTTGTTTTCATTGGCCCGGTTTTTGGCAACATCATCTTGCCCGACGATTCTCACACGAACGGTATGGCATCATTGACCGACTGGCTGTTCGCCGGCAGGCAGCAGCCTTTCGGCGATTCGATTCAGCAGGATATGGGCCACCGCATCCTTTTCCATTTCAGGCAAAACTTCCTGGGTTCCGTCCCGGAAAAATAGCGTTACCTGGTTGGTGTCGGACGCAAATCCGGAAGCAGGATTTCCGATCAGGTTGCCGACGATGATATCCAGGTTTTTCCCTTCCAGCTTTTGCCGGGCGTTTTGATTCAGATCTTCTGTTTCCGCGGCAAATCCGACCAGCACCTTCCCTTGCTTTTTGCGACCGAGTTGCATGAGAATGTCATCGGTTTTCTCCAGCTGCAAACTGATCTGGTCTTCGCCTTTTTTCAATTTCTGTTCGGCTACACGGGTGGGTCGGTAGTCCGAAACCGCAGCCGTTTTGATGACGATCTCGCTGGTTTCAGCGCATTCGAGAACGGCCCGGGCCATTTCTTCGGCCGTGGTCACGTGAATTGCGGTAACGGTAGCCGGCACCGGCAGTTCGGAAGGCCCGGTGATGAGCGTTACGCTGGCGCCGCGCTGCTCGGCGGCTCGGGCAACGGCATATCCCATCTTACCAGTGGATGGATTGCTGACAAATCGCACCGGATCGATCGGCTCGCGGGTCGGTCCGGCCGTGACCAGCACGCGCTTGTCCCGCAGGTCCTTGGGGGTGAGACAGGCGATGACTCGATCCAGAATCTGTTCCGGCTCCGGCAGCCGGCCGGGACCCACGGTTCCGCAGGCCAGATCGCCGGCGCTGGGCTCGACAATGAGAATTCCATCGTCGGCCAGCGTCTTGATATTGCGCTGGACAGCCGGATTCTGGAACATGTTTGCGTTCATGGAAGGGCAAACCATCGCTGGTGACCGGACTACCGTCATGAACGTGCTCAGTGCATCGTCTGCAATGCCGTTGGCCATTTTGCCGATGATGTTTGCCGTTGCCGGAGCGACGACAACGATATCTGCCTCTGCAGCCCAATCGATGTGTTTAAAGGAGGCAACATCACCTTTTTCAAACAAATCCGAACACACCGGAACGCCCGACAGGGCCTGAAAGGTCATCCAGCCGACGAACTGCTGGGCGTTTCGGGTCATAAAGACCCTCACCGCCGCACCTTGCTTGATCAGCAGTCGCAGCAGCTCGGCACTCTTGTAAGCGGCGATGCCGCCGCAAACCCCCAGGACCACATTTTTGCTTTTCAGTCGATCCGTCATCGCTGCTCCAGCGTTATACAAGCTATCGAATCCGGGCGTTGATCATTTTGCCAGACCGCCGGATGGCTACCTGGCTGTGGGGGCGACCCACACCTTTGCGAACGTGTTATAGGTGCTCTCGGAGATTTCCACGACGCACCACTTGTCTTGCTTCTGGAAAAGCATCATCGTTCTCAGCGGTGATTTGAATTGGCTGACCCTCCGCCAGTTGTCCCTGGGCATATTTTTTTCGAAAAAAACAATGAGCGAGGTCACTTCGACCCGTCCCTTGAGAGCGAGGATGCCGACGGTGAAGCCTGTGGTCTGATATACAAAGGACTCATCCCGATCGATGGTCATTTCACCGGGAATCAGTACATCGTCGAAGTCGAAATAGACCGGTGCCGTTTTTTCCGACTTGGGCGGTGGGGGGGACTCTGTCTTTTTGTCTTTGGAAACAGCCGAACACCCGGCTGCGGTCAGCAACACTGCTGCCAGCAGGGCAAACCAGCCGATCCGTATGCTTGAAGATCTGGCAAAATGCATATCGCATCCTCCTTGTTGTATGGCGTGGTGTCGAATCCTGGAGAAACATGGCTTCCATAATCTGTGATAACAGCCGAATATAAGAATTCCAATGATTTTCGTCAAATCTTGGGAATGGTCGGCCGGTATTTCGCCATTGGTCGAATCCGAACAGGTGCCCTGCCACCACGGGAGGTTGGCTGCTGACCTATTCGGTCTGCCTGCGATACCACGTGTATGTGTCGCGAATACCGTGCTTGATTTCGATTCTTGGCTCCCAACCGGTTTGTTTCAAACGGGAGACGTCCAGCAATTTGCGGGGAGTGCCATCCGGCCGAGATTGATCCCAGGTTTCCTCTCCATGGTATCCGACGATCGACTTGACGATATGAGCCAGATCCATGATGGTCACATCTTTTCCCGTGCCGACGTTAAGGTGCGAAACCGTCGGCAGCGGATCATGCTTCCCACTTGCAGCGCCAACCGATGGTTGATCGGGTCTGCTGGCGCACAAGGCCCGATACTGTTCCAGGGGCAGTCCCATGATGGTCAGGCAGGCTGCGGATAGATCGTCCACATGCAAAAACTCCCGTCGAGGCGTTCCGCTCCCCCAAAGTCGAACAACCGCTGAAGACGGGGCTTGACGCTGGTGGCTGTCCGATTTGCAACAGGCCGACAGGTGAGCGCGAGTGTCTTTCGGGATGGGACCGAACACCGCCTCATCTTTCACAATTCCATCCCAGTCTCGTTCGACCGCCAGCCTGGCAAGATGATATTTGCGGATCAATGCCGGCAGCACGTGAGAGTTTTCCAAATCGAAGTTGTCTTGCGGACCGTACAAATTAGTGGGCATTACGGCGCGATAGTCGGTGCCGTATTGCCGGTTGTAGCTCTCACACAGCTTGATACCGGCGATTTTAGCGACGGCGTAGGCCTCGTTGCTGGGCTCCAGGTAACCGGAAAGGAGCATCTCCTCTGTCATCGGCTGGGCTGCGTGTTTCGGATAAATGCAGGAGCTGCCCAAAAACAGCAGCCGATGAACCCCGGTTTGAAATGCCGCATGGATCACGTTGGATTGGATCATCAGGTTCTGGTAGATGAAATCGGCCGGCATCGTGTTGTTGGCTTGGATACCGCCCACCTTGGCGGCGGCCAGCACGATGGCATCGAGATGCCGGCGGCCGAAAAACTCGGTTACCGCACGTTGATCGGTCAAATCGAGCTCGTTCCGGCTGCAGGTGATCGCACCGGTGAAACCTTCGGAATGCAACTGACGACAGATGGCAGATCCCACCATACCGCGATGTCCGGCAATAAAGATCGCATCGTCCTGTTGAAGAAAAGGTGAAGGTTGCTTGCGGGTCATGATCTTTATCACTCATGCTGATCGAAAGTGCGAAATCCTTCCTGTTGGCAAAGCCGGTCCCGTTCGGCTTCTTTCAGATCGGAAGCCACCATTTCGGCAATCAGCTCTTTGAAAGATCTGCGCGGTTTCCAACCCAGCTTTTGCCGGGCCTTGGTGGTATCTCCAAGCAGAGCGTCGACTTCAGTCGGCCGATGGTATCGCGGGTCCACGGCCACGATTACCTTTTCGCTGCGCTGTTCGACACCGACTTCTTTCAGACCCCGGCCCTTCCAGCGGATGGACAGATCGAGCTCGCCGGCGGCCTGTTCAATCAGCTCTCTTACGGAATGTTGCTCACCGGTGGCGATGACATAATCTTCCGGATCCGGCTGCTGCAGCATCAGCCACTGCATTTCGACAAAGTCGGACGCATGACCCCAGTCCCGGAGTGCATTCAGGTTGCCGACATACAGACACTGCTGAAGACCGAGTTTGATGCGCGATAGCCCGCGGGTAATCTTGCGGGTTACGAAGGTTTCACCGCGAATCGGAGATTCGTGGTTAAACAAAATGCCGTTGCAGGCATACATGCCGTAGGCCTCTCGATAGTTCACCGTTATCCAGTAAGCGTAGAGTTTGGCCACACCGTAAGGTGACCGCGGGTAAAACGGTGTGGTCTCCTTCTGCGGCACCTCCTGCACCTTTCCAAAGATCTCCGATGTGGAAGCCTGGTAAAATCGGGTTTTTTTCTCCAAATTCAGGATGCGGATGGCCTCAAGCAGACGAAGGGTTCCCAGCGCATCGACATTGGCGGTGTACTCCGGGGTTTCAAACGAAACCTTCACGTGGCTCTGGGCCGCCAGATTGTAAATTTCATCCGGCTGGACTTCCTGGATAATGCGAATCAGGTTGGTGGCATCCGACAGATCTCCGTAATGCAGGATAAAACGCCGTTTTTTCTCGTGTGGGTCCTGATACAGATGATCGATTCGACCGGTATTGAACGAAGAGGCGCGGCGCTTGATGCCGTGCACCCGGTAGCCCTTTTTAAGCAGAAATTCGGCCAGATACGCTCCGTCCTGACCGGTGATCCCGGTGATCAGCGCACACTTCATGTTACCCGTTCTCCTTTACGATGAGTTCTTTAAAGTAGGTCACCGTGCGCTGCAGCCCTTCATCCAGGCCGGTGGTGGGTTTCCAGCCTAAATGCCGCTCGGCAAGCGTGATGTCGGGTTGGCGCTGCAACGGGTCATCCTGGGGAAGTGGCTCAAAGACGATGTTCGACTTTGAGCCGGTCATCTGAACGATCTTTTCCGCCAGCTCAAGGATCGTGTACTCACCCGGATTGCCGATGTTTATCGGACCGGTTACATCCTCCGGGCTGTTCATCATGCGGATCAGGGCGTCAACCAAGTCCTTTACGTAACAAAACGAGCGGGTTTGCTTGCCGTCACCATAAACCGTGATGTCGCGATCCGTCAGCGCCTGCATGATAAAGTTGCTGATCACACGCCCGTCGTTGGGATGCATGCGGGGCCCGTAGGTATTGAAAATCCGTGCCACCTTGATCTTGGTGCCGTGCTGGCGATAATAGTCGAAAAACAGCGTTTCCGCGCATCGTTTGCCTTCATCGTAGCAGGAACGGGGCCCGATGGTGTTTACGTTACCCCAGTAAGCTTCTGTCTGTGGGTGGACGGTCGGATCACCGTAAACTTCAGAGGTGGAAGCCTGCAGGATGGTAGCCTTCAGTCGCTTTGCCAGGCCAAGCATGTTGATGGAGCCGTGTACGTTGACCTTTGTAGTCTGCACCGGATCATTCTGGTAGTGAATCGGCGAGGCCGGACAAGCCAGATTATATATTTGATCCACTTCCAGATACAAAGGAAACGTGATGTCGTGGCGCTGCAGTTCGAAATAGGGGTTGTTCAGCAGATGGACAATGTTTCGCTTGGTGCCGGTGTAAAAATTGTCCACGCATATGACGTCACAGTTCTCGTTCAGCAGGCGTTCACAGAGAAACGAGCCCAGAAACCCCGCACCGCCGGTCACCAGGATCCTTTTGCGAAGGTGCATGGCAACTTTCCTCCTTCAGCTGTT
>JAHEIV010000514.1 GCA_024639205.1 Deltaproteobacteria bacterium
CAGGAGCCAGATTACGGTATCGTTCTGTTCGCCGATATTGCCGGCAGCACACAGATGTACGAGCGGCTGGGCGACCGGCGCGCCCAAAAACTGGTAAACGATTGCCTTTCCAAGCTGGCGCAGACCACCCGCTCACACCGGGGTGAGGTGATCAAAACCATCGGCGACGAGGTCATGTGCACTTTCCGGCAGTCCGATGATGCGATTCGGGCAGCCGTTAAGATGAACCAGGACTTCGATCAACGAGGCCGGAAAGAAGATGCGGATTCGGTATCCCCTCAGGTTGCCATCGGTATTCACTGCGGTCCGGTGATCCGCGCAGGCCAGGATGTTTTCGGCGACACGGTAAATGTGGCCGCACGAATCGTCAAACTGGCCAAACCGCGGCAGATTCTCCTCACCGAACCGGTGGCCCAGTCCGTTCAGCTGACACCTCACGGCAAGATTCGATATGTCGATACGGACACCATCAGGGGCAAAAGCGGGGAAATGAGCATACAGGAATATCTCTGGGAGCCAAAGGATGCCACCGTTTTGCTGAAACGATCCGCCCTGTCGAAAAGCACGCAGGTCGGCCTGGTACTGACCTGGGGGACAAACACCACCCGGGTGGACACCGGCCGGCCGGCTGTTTCATTGGGCCGCCAGAGTCACAATGAACTGATCCTCAATTACGAGCGGGTTTCCAGGACCCATGCGCGGATTGAATATCGTCGCGGGAGATTTTACCTGATCGATCACAGCTCCAACGGTACTTACATTCAGCGCGCTGGAAATGACGTTCTTTTTATCAAAAGAGATGAAGCCCTGCTGTCCGGCAGCGGCATCATCAGTCTCGGCAGGATCGCGACGCCGGGATCACCGGGCGCCGTTCACTTTGCCGTGAAGGAGTAGCCACCATTTGAGCAGCTCGATGGGTGATCTTCATCACCCTTAGAGCTGCACGCTCAGGCAGTTAGCTTCACGTGATCCGACCACCGCCGTAACATGACCCTTGCCCCTGGGTGTCTTCCATTAGAACCATCTCTCCCGGGCCGAAACGACGCGACTGGCCGTTACCGACGGTAATCTCGAACTGCCCGGGCAAACAGACGATCAACTGGCGAGTCGGTGTAGGATGCCAGCTGCCGTCCCAACCGACGGGAAGACTCAAGAAACCCCATTGAGAGGCCGGCTGAAAGTCGGATACACTCAAGGGCGCTGCCGGAGGGGCAAAATTTTTGAGCTCCGTTTTCACATCTGTTTCCCCAAAGAGGGAGCGGCCTTGCCCATCCACGACAATGCGTATCACCTTCAAAACGTTTCTCCTTTTGGTCAAGAAAGCGGTGTGTCGATTCCGCTCAGGCAGGGTTGAAGCGGTGTCGCTGGCGTCCCCAAGAGGATTTGAACCTCTGTCTTCCCGCAGAGAACGGGATATCCTGGGCCTGACTAGACGATAGGGACTCGTTAATATAAAGCGATTTTATTCGGGTCGCAAGATGCGGATATCCGGTTGATGAAAATACAGATAGCGAAAGGGTGCTTCCTCTGCGTGGCAGTTCACGCACACCGTTTTGTAGCTTGCGGTCCGTAGAAAATTGCTGGCCCCAGACCCGTGTGAAACTCCTGCAGGGCTTGCATCATTTTTCAGAAAACCCCACCGATGGCTGTCATGACAGGAAGGGCAGGAAATATTCCCTACATCGACCTTCTGGCCGTTGTCGTCAAACAGGGGGGTGTAGAGCCCCCGGCTCTTATCAAACAATGCCGTATTGATGATCAGCCTGTCTTTTGGATGAGAGGCGATCGCCGGGATCTTTTTTTCTGCGATATTGCCCCTGGAATGACAGCTGGTGCACAGCGAATCGAGGATATTGTCCGAACGGTTGGACGGACCCAGGCTTTTTGCCCAGAGCCGGATCCGACCGGGGCTGTTGTGAACGACATGGCATGCGCCACACTGTCCCGATTGCTTTACCGTTTGATCCCGCAGGTTTTTTTCCGCAGGTGCCGTGACGCTCAGATCGTGAACAGTGCCCATTATCGGTGCCTGATTCGTATGACAGCTATTGCAAAGTGCAGACGATGGAGCATTCGCTTTCCTGAGGAAGCTGTCGGCAGGGGTTCCCTCCACGTTCTTGAAGGCATAAATTTCGCTGGATTTCGTTGTTTTCGGGTCCCAGCGATGGGGGTCGTGGCAGGTCATGCAGACTATTTTTTCATCCGCTTTCTTGTTCCCTTCGCTGTCGAACAAGGGCAGACCACCGGTCGTTGGGTCCATGGAAAAGGGGTTGTTTGGTTGATCGAGCTTCACCTCGATGGGGTGATCGCGGTCGCCGACAAGTTTTGATTTAGCCGCACCGCTTTGGTTGTGACACCCGGTGCACATTTGCATCGCCAAGCTGATACCGGCAGACCGATCTTTGGCCCAGAGCTTGCCTCCCCTCGCGTTGTGGGGGAGGTGACACGCACTGCAGGGACCTGATCCCTTTGGTTTGAAGCCGGCAGTGTTTTTTTCATCCGGTGCCGTCACCATCAGGTTGTGATCGGAGGCCAG
>JAHEIV010000084.1 GCA_024639205.1 Deltaproteobacteria bacterium
AAAGCCGGCATCCCCACGACAGCCAAGGCCCGGGTCCAGCCCGAGGCCTCGATCACCTGGCCGATAACCAGTCCGATGCAGATAAAACCCATCAGACGCAGCAGGGGCCAGAAGAGTTTCCCAACGAGAACCGGCAGCTGCAGGCCTTCGATATAGTACGCACCGAGGGTCAGGGCGACGGCGGATACGAGCAGGGAGACGGCGACGGCGCGAATATTCGGTTTAGCTTTCTTCCGGGGCATCGATTTTTTTCTGCTTGGCCAGAACAAGGGTCCAGTAGTTTGGCGGACTGCTCTGAAGGGTCGTGATGTCTGAAATCACCTGCTGGTCGGGCAAGCCGCAGTTTTTCACCGCCACGCTGTTTTCCAGCAGGCCGGTTTCCTTCAGGGCGACGGTGATGTCTGCAATGTTGCGATAGGCCTTCATGAACACCAGGTTGTCGGGGGTGACGGCAAATTTTCTGAGGATGTCGCCGCCGGTAACCCCCGATACAATCAACAGGGCTTCTTCGCCTTCCACCAGCGGGGAGTTGAGGCAGGCTGCCGATGCCTGATAGGAAGTGATGCCGGGAACGCTGATGATCGGTATGTGCGGCGCCAGTTTGCGCACGTGTTTGAGCAAGTACCCGTATGTGGAGTAGGTCATCGAATCTCCCAGGGTCATAAACGCCACGATCTTTTTTTTCTCCAGCTCTGCGATCAGGGTCAGGGCGTTTTGATGCCATGCGTCTTTTTTTATTTTCGGATCGGCGGTCATCGGAAATGGCAGCATTTTTACCGCCGTCAGATCCGGGATGTGCGGCCGGGCGATGCTCACCGCCAGGCTGTAGCTGTTTTTGGTGGAAGCGGCCGCATAGACGACATCCGCACTGTTTAGTATCCGGGCCGCTTTCAGAGTGATCAGCTCCGGGTCGCCGGGTCCGACTCCCAGGCCGTACAGTATGCCTGTTTTGTGATTCATTTCATCCTCACCGCTAACAGTTGAAGGGTTTTACTGCCGCCCGCCGGCGGGTTTTTATTGCCGCGAAAATGGTTTGTCTGTCCGCACGGCGTTTGCAGCGCCCGGATGAAAGGTGCCCGGATAGAGGCTGCGGCCGATCTCGAAGATGCCGTCGATCAGCCTCATCGTCGGCCGGGAGACGATCATTTCGTCAATCAAGTAAATCTCGTTTTCCTGGATCGCCCGGATGACCCGGAAACCGGGTTCATTGCGGATCATCTCGAGCGAGGGGCGATTCATGGCACCGTATTGGGCCAGGTAGACGTCTATCTGGCCGGCCTTGGCAAGGATGCGCTCTTTGCCGTAGGCGGCGATGTTGGTCTGGCGCACCCTGCGTGCGTCTGCGGCAATGTTGATGCCGCCGGCAGCCTCCAGCGCAAATACTGCCATCGAATCCGGGGCAAAGGTCTTCATCTTGCTGTGGATGGCTTCGAAAAAAACGCCTTTTTTCACCGGGATGTCCGCTGCCAGGGCCTGGCAGGCTGACGCGGCTGCCTTGAACGTTCCGATCATCTCCTCTGCGCGGCTCTTTTTTCCGGTGAGCAACCCGAGGATCTGCCAGTAGAGAAACATTTCCGTTATGTTTACCGGCTGCAGGGATACCACCGCCACACCGCTTTTTTCCAACCGGGCAACCAGCGCCGGATACCCCCGGTCGATCATCGGGCGAATCAACACCAGGTCCGGCCGGGCGGAAAGAAACCGCTCCGGGTCGTCGTGGTAAGAAAACACGCGCTTTTGCAACGCTTCCGGCGGATAGACCTCGTGTCGGCCCACGCCGATGATCTCCGCATTCAGGCCCAGAGAGAACAGGTTTTCCGTGTGGGCGCCGTAAAGAGAGATGATGCGTCGATACGGCCGGCCAACGGCGATGCTTCGCCCGCCCTGATCTCTGATCACCGTTTCGCTTTTGACGCCGAAACCCGGGTAAACGGTGCCGGCGAAAATCGTTGCGGGCAAAGCAACCGCAAAACAGAGCACCAGCAGGGCAAACCGGACACTGATTTTTTGGATCGTTGCAATCGCTCGGAAGCCCCGGTGTTTTCTTTTCCCGCTCTGAAAATATCCGAACAAGTGCTGCGTCCCCGAGCCTTGCAACCATTCGATGTGTTGATATCGATTCATAAACATAAAACGACTGTTATCTTTTGAACACGACCTGTTTGGCGTTGGAGAAGGGCTCATCGTAGACCTTGGTCTCCACATTGAATACCCGGTGAATGGTATCCGGCTGCAGGACCTGCTGCGTCGGTCCGTGGCAGACGATCCGCCCGTGTTTCATGAATATCAGGTGTTCGCAGTACATGCCGGCCAGGTTGATATCCTGCATCACTGCCAGAGCGGTCTGGTTTGCCGACTTCACCCGCTTTGCCACCAGATTCAGCGTCTGAATCGAGTGGTGAATGTCCATGCTGGCGGTGGCTTCATCGAGCAGCAACATCGGCGTTTCCTGGGCCAGGGCCCTTGCGAACACCACTCGCTGCTTTTCGCCGCCGCTTAGTTCGGTGACCAAGCGGCCGGAATATTCGCTGATCTGGGTCTCGTCCATGACATCGGCGACGATTTGTTCGTCTTTGGCCGTCGGTGGGCGAAAGCGCGGTATGTGCGGGTAGCGCCCCATCATCACGATTTCGCGGACCCGGTAGGGGAAGTTGACGTAAAAGTTTTGCGGCACCAGGGCCATCTCTTTTGCCAGCTGTTTGTGCGGATAAACACCCAGTTGCCGGCCGCGGTAACGGATTCGTCCGGCCGAGGGTTTGCGGTGACCGGACAACAGATCCAGCAGGGTGGTTTTCCCGGATCCGTTGGGGCCCAGGATGCCATAAAATCGTCCCGGCTGAAGATCCAACGACAGATCGTCGATCACGTTCCGATCCCCGTAGCGGAAAGCCACTTCTTCCAGGCAAAGACTCACGGCGCATTTCCTTGCAGCATTTTCTGTCTTTTCCAAAAAATATAGCAAAATACCGGTCCGCCGATCAGTGCGGTGAGCACCCCGATCGGTATTTCAGACGGCAGCACCGCCCGGGTGATCGTATCGGCTCCCAGAAGCAGGATGGCTCCGGCCAGCAGGCTGACCGGCAGCAGTTTGCGGTTGTCCGGACCGGTAATCAACCGCACCATGTGCGGCACCAGAAGGCCCACGAAACCGATGATGCCCGAAACCGACACGCACAGCGCGGCGATCACCGATGCCGTGATCAGCAGTACCAGCATCACCCGGGAGGTGTCCACCCCCATGGAGGATGCCGTACGGTTGCCCAGCGACATCAGGTTGAGATTCCGGGCGTGGAACATCATCACCAGAAACCCGATGCCGACGGCAACGGCGGTCAAAGATACATCCGCCCACGTCCGGGACGCAAAGCTGCCCATCAGCCAGAAAATGATCACCGATACGTGCTCGTCGGCCAGGTATTTCAAAAAACTGATGCCGGCCGACAAAATGGCCGCCACGATAATGCCGGAGAGAATCAAGTTGTTGGAGGACAGCCCCTGGCCGGACGATGAAAGGGTGATGACGAAAAAAAGCGTTGCCGCCGCTCCGATAAAAGCAAACAGGGGAACCGAGTAAAAGCCGAGGAACCCGAGATTCAGCAATATGGCAATCGAAGCGCCGAAGGCCGCACCGGCGGAAACCCCGAGGGTGTAAGGATCTGCCAGCGGGTTGAGCAAAATTCCCTGAAATACGGCTCCGGAGACGGCCAGCCCGGCGCCGACGATGGCTGCGCACAGAATCCGCGGCAAACGCACCTCCAGGACCACCACGGGCAGCAGGGCATCCATGTCGCCAATCAAAGAGGCCTGTCCGGTCAATTTCGCGGTGATGATGCGCAGCACATCCGAGAAGCTGACCGTCAGAAATCCGAGCCGGGTGGAGACGACGATGGTGAGAAAAAGGGCTGCGGCCATCAACAGTACCTGGATACCAACCGCTTCACGCAGCTGGTGGATGCGCATCTGCTTTGCCGGCTGGTCTGCGGAGCCGTTGGTCATCGCCTGTTCCCATTCGCTCTGGTGATCTTTACTGCCACCGTGCCCGGCGGAACAAAAACAAAACCCTTCAAACCCAATTCGGCTTGAAGGGTTGCACCCAGTTTTCTTGACCCTGTCAGGTTTCCGATTCCTGTTTGCCTCGCATGGAATCAGCCGATCGCCCGGGCAGGTCTTCTGGCTTCCCCGCCCCTTCCGGCAGCCTTCCCGTGTCGATTTTTCGAAACAGTGGCACGCAACGGCCGGAGGGGTTCCCTCGTTTGAGTGCGGTCGGTTCAGACGGTTATGGCAGCGACAACTGCGAGAAACCATGCATAGCTGTCGGCAAAACCAACCGAACTTGGCGCGAGGGCAGGGTCACAGCGGCGGGACCGCTCCCGATTCTAACGGGATTCCCTATTAAGCTGGTGCACCTGGACTTGTCTCAAATACGAAATGCCGCCGGCAGTGTCAAGAAAAATAGATTCGGCCCTTGCTGCAGCGATGGCCGTTTGAAAACGGTTGCTAATCGTGTTTGTGGGGCTGCCTGCCGTAGGTGTGGGCATGGACGTGCTCGTGCAGGTGAAGCTCGGTGTCCAGAACGATCTTTCCGTTTTGCAGGGTGTAGACCGAATCGGCCAGGTCGGCCAGAAAATCGATTTCATGGGAAACGATGATATAGCTGATATCCAAATTTCGTAGAATTTCTATCAGGTGCTCTTTGGTTTTTTCGTCCAAACCGGCACTGGGTTCATCCAGCAGCAGCACTTCCGGTTCCATGGCCAGCACCGCAGCCAGCGAAACCAGTCGTTTTTCTCCTCCGGAAAGCTGCAGCGTGATTCGGTCTTCGAATCCCTCCAATCCCAAAGAGGCAAGCATCCTGCGGGAGATGTCCACGGCTTCCTGCTTGCTTTTTCCCAGGTTTAAGGGACCGAAAGCCACATCCTCCAGAACTGTGGGGCTGAAAAGCTGGTCATCGGCATCCTGAAACAGTAACCCGATGCGGTGACGAACTTCCAGAAAGTCTTTTTCTTCAGACACCGTTTTGCCGAATATCTCGATACGCCCGCTGTCGGGCTTCAACAGACCCATGATGATGTGAAACAGGGTGGTTTTTCCGCTGCCGTTGGGTGCCACCAAACCGGTGTGGTTGCCGGCGAAGAAATCGAATTCGAGTCGATCGAGAACCGGTGCAGCGGCGCCGGGATAGCAGTAGGAGATGTCACTCAGGCAAATGATGGGCGGATGGGTGTTCATTGGTTTTCAATACGGTAGTTAGGCGAATGCCGTCAACTCCAACAAAAGTAAGACCGCAAACGAAGTTGTCATCAAGCCGGTGAAGATCCAGTTGCGATAGTGGGCCGGAAAGTCGGCCAGGCAATAGAATCGGCCGTTGAACCCCCGGCAGCGCATGGCCCTGTAAACCTGGTCGGCGCGTTCGGCCGCTCTCACAAAGATCATGCCGACCAGGTAGGCGTAAGTCCGGTACGTGTGCAGGTTGGTCCCGGGCACAAAACCGCGGATTTTGACTGCCCGGGACAGACGCTGGTACTCCTGCTCGATGACGAATATATAGCGGTAGCTCATCAACAGCAGATGAACGATTTTTCCGGGAATGCCGAGCCGATCCATGGCGTGTCCGATGGTGACAAACCCGGCGGTGGTCACCAGGGCGATAAACATCATTACAATCGACACCGATTTCAACGTAATCTGGGCCGAGAGAATCAAACCGGGCCGGGTGATCTTCAACGGACCGATCCGGGTGAACACTTCCCCTTCGAAAGTCAGGGGCAGAACCAGCCACAGCAGCACCAGAAAACTAAAAACCACCAGCAGTTTTTTTAAAACGGTCCCCATATGCAGGCGAGAAGCGACAACGAGCAGCAGGGCCAGGCCCAGGGCAAAGAAAAGCGTTGGAAACCGGTAAGAAACCGCTGTTGCAATGGACAAGGCACAAGCAAAGACAATCTTAAACCGCGGATCGATCCGATGAATAACAGAGTTGCCGTGTGCAAATGGTTCGTCGATCATGATGTGATCCGGTCAGGGCGAAACGGCCCCGTAAAAAAAGAGTCAACAAAGTGCCTGCGTCATTGGTTGCCGGTGGCCGGTGGCTCGCTGCCGGCTGCAGTCGAATCAGACGATTTTCTCGAACGCCGATACGTCAGATAGGCCGCAAGACCCACCAGTCCGATGATATAACCGAGCCCGCCGAGGATGTCCCGCAGGTCCGGTCCGGTTTGCCTCGAATCAGCCAGCATCTTCAACACCGGTTTGAGCTTCCTGTCCAGGACTTTTTCTACGGCCTTTTCGATATCTGCCTCTGTTGCACCAACCGATGCAGCAGCGGCGACCGGCGGGCCGGCTTTGTCGGACCGCGGCTGGGATGCCGGCGCGACCCGGGCTGGAATATCGGCAGCAGCAGGTGGTGCGCCCGGCAGTTGGTTTATTTCTTCCAGATCTTCTGCCGCTATGATCCATTCGGCTTTGTGGCCCATCCCGGCCTGCAGAACAACTTTCATCTCCGTTTTCCGGGGAATTGGAAAGGAGAATTTTCCCTGATCGTCGGTTTCACCGCTCAGCAGCAGATTTCCGGAACTATCGTAAATCTCGATGGGGGCATTTTTCGCTCTTCGGCCGCCGCTGAATTTGCTCTCGGTGTGAACCGTATTTCCCTCCACCCAGGCAAATACGGTCACATTATGAGCTGCAGCATCCAAGGCGTTTACGATCAGCCACATGCAGGCCAGGCCGATCCATATGTCTGTTTTCCACTTTTGCATGTTTCGGTTTTCCCTGCTTCTTAAAATCAGGTTCACCGCAAAGACACCAGGGACAAAAAAGGTGTGTGCTTGCCGTTTGAAATGCGGTAACGCCGCGTTTTGCAGCCGAGCGCGGCGATGTTATTTTTTGTGCGCTTCGGGTTCGTGTGGTTCGACATTATTTTTACCGGCGGCTGTCGATCTCCGGGAGGAAATGTTGAAAGCGGGCAGCAACGAGGGCTGCACTTTCTGGAGGAACACCACGGTGAATGCCGTGATAAGTCCCTCGATGATCATCACCGGTATGTGGGCGCTGACCACGAGTGTGGCGACTTCCAGAAATCCTTCTTCCGTGAACATCAACGCCAGGCCGACGATGACAGCGCCGAATAAAACCGCACAAAAACCACAGGCAAAAGCTGCGGCCAGGGTCACTTTGCGCCCCTTGTTCAGCAAAGGCGCACACAGGTGGTAGCATATCACCGCCGGCAGGGCCATGATGATCGTGTTGACCCCCAGGGTGGTGATGCCGCCATATTGGAAAAAGACCCCCTGCAGCAGCAGTGCCACCAGGATGGCCGGGAAAGCGGCCCAACCCAGCAGCAGGCCGACAAGGCCATTCATAATCAGGTGGATGCTGGCCGGGCCGATGGGAACGTGGATCAGCGAGGCCACGAAAAAAGAGGCCGACAGGATGCCCACCCGGGCGATCCGGTCGTAGTCGATTTTTTTCAGACCGACCGCCGTTCCGGCAGCTGCCAGAACAGCACCGGAAACCAGCACCGGCCCGGAAAGGACACCTTCAGAGATATGCATAGTTTGCCGTTACGCGTCAGATCGAGTTTTCTTTCAGCCATTCCTTTCATACCGTCAGGACCGGCGTCAAGAAAAAGGATGTGCAAAAATGTCATCGATCATGGAGCCTAAAATTCAGCCGTCGCCCTTATTCCGGCGATCCAGCCGTCCACGTCGTCTCCGCTGGCGGCCGGGAGGTAGCGATCCTGCATATACTGCAAATCAAGCGCTACGGATAGATAGTCGTTCAATCCGATGTTCACATACGCTTCGGCCACCTGGCTCGAGCGGATGCTGTCCGGGGTTTGTTCGGCACCGGCCACGTACGCGTAGCCGATGCCAAGGTTGTCCAGTTCGCGGCCCCACCACCTGCCGCTGACGTTGATGCCGCCGGAGTATAATCTTTTATAGTCGACGGCCGCCGAATCGTCCTGGGCCGCAAAGCGAATCCAGGCGCCGAGAACATCGCCGAAGGCCTGGTCAAAGGAGAAAATCAGCGCAGTCCGCCGCTCGTTCGAAGTTCCCGCCGGATCGAGAAAATCCTCGCTTGTCGAATATAAGATTACCCGATAGTGGCCTTCTCCGCGGGAGCTGTCGAGGGTGACCATCAATTGGGCACCGAAAAAATTGAAATTGCTGCCGTCGTCGTTTTCACCCACGTTCATGGTTACGCCGCTGACCCCGAATGTGCGATAGTCCCATTGCAGGGCAGCGCCGATGTCATAACCCGGCAGCAGTGAGTTCGGCGCATTGAGCAGCGCCTCGTTCATGAACTGGGTGTACTGGTCGTTGGCATAGGCGTTGCCGTCCAGGTAGTCGGTGGAGTCGATCAGCCCACCGGTCAGACCCAGCATATGCTCCTCACCAAACTCGAAGCTGTGTTTGTACCAGGCTGTCAGAAGGTAATCCCGGTTGCGGCCGTTGATATTCTTGACGTCATCCTCCAGATCGGCCGCCCACGGGTTCAGGTTGAAGGCGGTCACGCCCGGCAGGCCGTTTCCGGCGGCGAAGCCGAATTTTAAGAAAATCTCATCGAATGCCGTCGGCGTGATGCTGACTTGCGGCTGAATCGATATAGCCCCACGGCCCAGATCCCCGGGGTTGGAAGGGCCGCTGACCCATTCATACTGATAGGCCCCGGAAATAACAGCGCCGATAGAAACCTCTTCGGCAATGTTCGACCCCCCGTTGGATTCGGAAGGCCCGGTTTGCTGCTGTTTTTCTTCCAGCTGCTCGATCCGCTGTTTGAGTTGATCGATTTCCTGTCGGGTGGCCGCATCGTCCGCCTTGGCGCTCACCGACGAAAGAATCAAAAACGCGAACACGACCGCCAGTTTGTTTCTGATCATTGGTTTGTCCTCCTCAAGGCTAAACTTCAAAAAAGTGGGTCAATTTATAGTTCGATACCGTGCATCCGTATGGATAATTCCACCGCGGCGATGTTATTATTGTTGCCACGCTTCAAAGTGCACCCAGAGCACAGCGCCGATCTCAACCTGTTTTTCCCGGCCTTCTTTTTCTATGGTGAAGTCTGCTTGGTTTAGCGCCGCAAACCCCCACCAGCCGGCCATCGGGGTCGCGCAGGTGAACACGCCGTTTCGATCGGCCTTGATGCTCTGGGTGACCATATACTCGGTGGGTGCCGTGGCCTTTTTTTCCCGGTTGTAATATTCGATCTCCACTTCGGCATAGGGAACCGGTTTGCCGTCCAGTTTGACGATTCCCTGAAACACGTTGCCGGCATACAGACCATATGGTTTGGACAGGGGAACAATTTCGGTTTTCAGGCCGATCTCTTCATCCCA
>JAHEIV010000085.1 GCA_024639205.1 Deltaproteobacteria bacterium
GACTGCTGTCATGCCCTTTTCGATCTGACGTTGATTGAAGCGCTTTATCTGAACCACAAGTTCAATGAACAGTTTGCAGGATCCGAAAAAGACGCCCTCCTTGACACTGCGAACGCCGCAGATCGACTCGTTGCCCGGGTGAAACGCGACGCTTACCGATCCTTTGAACAAGGCAAAAGCGAAGAGCAAGTCCTGTCGGGATTGGCTCAAGAGCGAGTTCGTTGTCCGTTGCTAAATGGAAGCGAGAAATGCGTCCTGTACGAGAACCGTCCGATTACCTGTCGGCTTTACGGTATCCCGACAGCCATCGGCGGGCGGGGACACACCTGCGGAATTTCGGGTTTTGAGCAAGGCAAGCCCTATCCCACCGTTCATCTGGACAAAATTAACGAACAACTCCAGCAGCTTTCAGCAGAGCTGGTCCGGGATCTTGGATCAAACTTCATTAAGCTGGTCGACTTACTCGTGCCGGTTTCGATGGCCCTGCTCACGAATTATGACGAATACTATCTTGGCGTGAAGGAACCGGAAGAGGAAAAGCTGCCGAAATCGAGGCGTCGACGCCGAAGGAGTCTATAATGGAAGAGTTTGCACCGGAGGAAGTGGAGCGGCGCAAAAAAGCCATTTTTGATTCCATGTCTCCCCGTGCACAACGGCGGATCCAAAAAAAGGGGTATGACAAGTGGGATCCGTTCCAGGAGCCCAAAGATCCGATCGACATTCGGCGGGATGAGACCCGGCGCACCACCCAGCAGTTGGTGCGTGAGTTTCTGCAGAGCCGCAGCCAGGAACCGTACAGCAATTCTTACGGCCGGGGTGTCTTGGAAATCGCCCTTGGTCTCGTCAACGAAGAGGACCGCTTCATCGCCATGTTCGAATTTTCCTGCTGGTATCGGGACTTGTTGGAAAAATATAAAGAGCGAAAATCGGATTAAAGCGGTGAAAATCGTCTCAGGCACTCCTCTCTGGAGCGGATTGATCCTGTGGTTGCTTGTGGGCAATCTGTTTGCGCAATCGGAAAGCCTTGTCGATCTCATTCGAGAAGGACGCGTCCAGGAAGTGGCGCAGCGACTCGATGACGGAGTCGATCCGAACCGTGCTGATGTTGCTGGTCGCATCCCGCTGATCGTAGCCGCTATGCAAGGCAACCGCGAAATGGTGGGGCTGCTGCTGCAGCATGGTGTGCGTGTCAAAGCGAAGGGCCGGGCCGGTATAACGGCTCTTCACGGGGCTGCCCAAACCGGGCAAGCAGAGATTGTTCGATTACTTACAGGCGCCGGCGCAGATATTGACGCCCAGAACGAAAACGGGAAAACACCGCTTATCGAAGCGGCTGCCAGGGGCCATTCGCAAACAGTTGCCGATCTGCTGGAGGCCGGTGGGAATCTGGATATCAGAGACTATTCCGGCTGGGATGCGTTGACGTTTGCCGTGCAATTCGATCGAACGGAAACCGTAATAATATTGGTGGCCGGCGGTGCGACACCCCATCGGCTCGATCCAAACGACCGACTTCTCTACGCAGCCGGTTTCGCAAGTGCCGAGCAGGTCCAGGATGCGATCGATGGCGGCGCCAATGTAGCAACCCGGGACCGGAACAACGCAACTCCGCTGCTGCGAGCCGCACGTCGGGGACGCCACGACAACCTGGAGGTCCTGCTAAAGAACGGAGCTGACGCCGCTGCCACCGATAGCCGACAAAATGGCGCTCTGCTCTATGCCTACCAGAGCAAAGACATTCTCACCCTGGAGACTCTGCTGCGATTCAGCGGAAAAACCCTTGCGGTCGATGCCGTATTCCTGCGCGCAGTTTCCGAAAACCAATCTGCGGCGGTCCAGCGCTTGATTCGATATTCGGATCGAATCGATCCGAAGCTGCCCCAACGCGCGCTCTTCGATGCGATATGGGGCGGGAGTTTCGAAACAGCCGCGGTGCTGATCCAATCGGGTACGGAACCCGATTATTCCGGATGGAGTCGCAAAGCCGCCGAAGCAGGACGCGACGACGTTCTGCTGTTTTTTCGGCGTCAGGGCTGGGACCTGAACACACGGGATGCCCAGGGATTGCCGTTATCGTTTCATTACATAGAATCAGGCGACGCAATAGCACTGCAAACCCTGATTGCTGCCGGACTCGATTTTGAGTTTCAGGACGACAACGGACGGACGGTGCTGATGGTCGCAGCGGCAACCGGCGAGACGGAGAGCGTCACGGCGCTGTTACAATCCGGGGCAATCGTGGATGCCATGGATTACCGCGGGCAGACGGCTTTTTTCCATGCGGTTATGGCCGGCCGTCGCAAGACCGTCGGCCGGTTGGTTGAACTCGGCGCGGATGTCAACCATGTATCTCACGGCGGACTGCCGCTTTCCGGTAGCCGCACGGCACTGATCCTCGCAGCCGAAAGAAATGATCCAGGGATGATCCAGTTGTTGCTGGAAGCCGGTGCGGATGTAAATTTGTCATCCACCGATGGAATGACGGCCCTGATGGCCGCTGCCAGAAAAGGGGCTTTCGAACCGGTTCGCCTCCTACTCGAGGCGGGTGCGGAGGTGCGTCGTTACGCGCCGTACGAGAAAAACGGTCAATATTCTACGTTGATGTTTGCGGCAGCGAGCGGCGGTTCTGCGATGGTGCAGATGCTGATCGACGCCGGAGCAGATGTCAATTTCCTCAATGAGCAGGGGCGAACACCACTTCTCATCGCCCGGGAATCCGAAAACCAGCAGGCTATACAAATACTTCTTGAAGCCGGTGCAAAGCCGTGAGAGCTGCTTTTCCCGAAACCGTTCGTTTGTCCGAGTGCGGACATGGCGGTTGAACGAGATGAGGGCTGCTACAGCGGAGTGCCCGAAACGAACGCTTCGAATTCTGTGGGACCTACCTGAAACACTTCCAGCATCGATTCAAGTTTGGTTCTCTCCGGGCTGCTTTTCCAGCGCACCCAACTGTCCATGTTTTGCCAGGTACTGATGACGGTTACGCGCTGCGGATTCTCGTAATTTGTGAGGGTTTCGCCGGATATATATCCGGTTTGACTCATGGCAGCAGCGCGCATTTTCTGCAGGATGGGTAGGATCTGCCGGTCGGAGTCCTTCTGAAACTGTCTTTTGATAAGAATCTTGGCAATCATCACGCCCCCCCTTTCGTTGAGTCATTTGCGAGGTTTCTGGGGCTGTGTCCCCACATTTGTCACAGTCGCACAAGCCCTTGGAGCGGTCAAGCGAAAACCATCGAGGACGGACGGTTGTTGAAGTAAATGCCGCCATTTGCATCTCTGCTTGCAGCCGTATTTTGGTCAGACAACATTGAAACTCCAGAGGATACCAGCACAGACAGCTGAGCCGATCACACCGGATGAGTTGCACGCCATTGCATGCATCAGAAGATAGTTGGAAGGATCGGATTTCAGGCCGACAAGGTGAACCTCACGGGCCGAGCCAGGTACGGCAGAAACACCGGCGGCACCCAGCAAGGGATTGATTTTTTGCTTCATGAACAGGTTCATGATCTTGGCAAACAGCACGCCGGAGGCGGTTGCGATGCCAAATGCCACGGCTCCGAGAAAAAAAATACCGATGGACTTGGACGTCAGAAACACATCGGCCTGGGTGCTGGCTCCCACCGTAAATCCGAGAAAAATGGTGGCGGTGTCGATGATGGCCGTGCGTGCCGTGTTGGCCAGCCGATCCACCACACCCGATTCTTTTAGCAGGTTGCCGAAGAAAAACGGGCCCAACAGCGGAATAGATGCCGACGCAAGAAAACAGCACAATATCAACCCGGCCACCGGAAACAGAAGTCTTTCGATGCGGGAGACCTGCCGAATTTCCGGCATGTGAATACGACGTTCCTGCTCGGTGGTCAACAGCCTCATGATCGGCGGTTGAATGAGGGGAATCAGTGCCATGTAAGAGTAGGCCGCTATGGCAATCGGGCCGATCAGGTGAGGCGCCAGCTTGGCCGTAAGAAAGATGGAGGTCGGGCCGTCCGCCCCTCCAATGATGGCGATAGAGGATGCCTCGGGAGACGTAAAGCCCAATGCCAGCGCGCTTAACAAGGTGGTATAGATGCCCATCTGGGCGGCTGCCCCCAGTAGCATCAGTCGCGGCATGGCAAGCAGGGAGGAAAAATCGGTCATCGCTCCCAGACCCAGAAAAACGATGGAGGGGTACACCCCGCTGGTCACACCGAAATAGAGGTAGTGCAGCACGCTGTTGGTCTCGTAGATGCCGATCCCGAATCCTTTGAAAAAGGGGATGTTGCCGACCAGAACACCGAAGCCGATAGGCAGCAGCAGCAATGGTTCGTACTGCTTGGCGATGGCCAGATAAACAAAGACGCATCCGACACAGATCATGATCAGGTTTCGGTAGTCCACCAGGTAATAGCCGGTGTTGGATAAAAACTGAAGCAGCAGTTCCATCGGTTCAAATCCTCTAAAGCGGTTTCAATCTTGTTGTTGCCATGAAAACATACCGGCGGCCACCGGAACCAGTATACCGGCTTGCCGAAGACTCCGGATGGATAGGTGCACGTGCGGAAAGCCGCTTTCGTTTGCCAGTTGATACAATCGTGACAATTCGAACGACTCGCCGAGCTGCTGGGCCATTAGTTGATATCTCACTTTGACCTCATCGAAGTCGAAAGTCGGCGTCTTTTTGTCAGCAGGCGGTGGGGTGTCGGGTAGCGATGGGTTTTTTCCCCGGTTTTCAATAAACTCCGCCAGCTTCTTTAGTTGGGATATCACCAGCGCGAGTACCGTCAAACCCGCCATTACGATCAGGGACCCGGCGAGCGCCATGGCCCACCCATTCTTAGCCGTAATTGCTGCGATTCCGTACACGAGGATAACCTCCGTATCGGTTTTTTGGGAAAATATCTTTTCGTCCCTATACCCTGAAAAATGTCAACGATAAAGAAAAATTTTACGATTTCTTCCAGGTTTGTCGAAGCACTCTCGGATTCCGGGCCGAAAACGCATGGTTTGCCGAACCACATTGGCCACTGTGCCGTTGGCAGGACGCTTTTGGTTTGGAGCCAAAATAGAAGATAACCACTTGTTATAACAGAGCATATATTCTATTTTTTCCGGATGATGAAAAAACCGCTGCAATGGGCTCAGACCGTCGACAGCCGGTTGAAGCCCAATCCGGGTACCGGTCTTTTCTTGACCTTCCTCCCTGCGATCGATTATCATAAGTTGCTGTTTGGTTGCGACAGGAGGTAAATCGATGTGGATAAAAGGATTGTGGGTGCTGTTGGTTATTGCCTGGCTGTTGAATGGTTTGGCTGCCCCGGTATGGGCCAAGAAAGCGGATGCTTTCGTGTTCGGTTTGCTGTTGGCTGGACCGGCAGATGATGACAGCTGGAACCAGGCCCACCATGATGGCGGGAGAATAGTCGAGAAGCGGGTTCCGGGCAGCCGGATGATCTTTATTGATAACGTGAATCCTTCCGCACAGCCGGAAGTCGATATTTCAATGCACGTGGATGAACTGGTTTCAGACGACGCGCGGCTGGTTATCGCTACCGCTGCGTATATGAATGTCGAAATCTTACGGGCGGCACGCCGGTACCCGGGTGTTCACTTCGTGCTGATAGGCGGTGACGATGTGATTACCGGCAAGGCGCCGCAAAACCTCTCCAATCTGATGGGACGGATGACGGTTGGCCAAATGATGGCGGGTTTTGCCGCAGCCCTGACCACCCGGACAGGGAAAATCGGTTACCTGGGTGCTCAAAACACCGAACAGGGTCGACGTCAGGCTGCTGCATGTTACCAGGGAGCCCGCTATGGCTGGGAGAAAGTGTTGAAAAAAAAGCCGGCCGCATTGACGTTCACGGTCACCTGGACCGGTCACTGGTATAATGTTCCCGGTGAAGTCCTTGCTCCGCAGCAGGCGACCCGGCAACTGTTCGAAGCCGGCTGTGATGTTGTCGTATCGGGTATTCGAACCGTCGAGGTACTTCAGGTGGCAGACCAAATGCGAAGCGAGGATTTGCAGTTGTGGGCGATCGCCTATGATGATGTCGGCACCTGCGATAAGGCAAATGCGGTTTGCCTGGGCGCGCCTCATTTCAACTGGGGGCCGGGATACATCCGGCTGGTCACTGCCTCCCGCTCCGGTACGTGGCGATCCGAATGGCTCTGGTTAGAACCCGACTGGATCGACATGAACGACGCGCAAACCAGTCCGATCGGTTTTTTCGCCGGCCCGGCCCTGACCGAAGACGCCTGGATGCAGCTCGACGCTTTCGCCCAAGACCTGGGAGCCGGCCGAGTGAACCTTTTCAAAGGACCACTAGCCTACCGGGACGGTAGCGCTTTTCTGCGACCCGGAGAGAGAGCCTCGGATAAAAAACTCTGGTACATCAAACAGGTACTTCAGGGGATGCAAGTTCTGGACGGGGGAAGATGATCCGGGCGCAGCGGTGATTCCTGTTTGCCTCAAAATTGGGGTGTCGGTTTCCCAATGCGGGCCAACCAATATTTTAACCGTCCGGTATCACTTATAAATCAAACTGTTGCCTGTCGCATGGTTTTTGCATATAAATAAGGACTGTCTTGACGCTGTCGCGAAGTCATCTTTTCAGATCGGAAAGGAAGCGTGCCATGGGCTTTTTTTCAGATAACGGCGGCATTCGCTCGGGTAGAGACCGCCGCCAGAAGTCTACCGAAAAAATAGACCTTGAAAGAAGATCCGGGAATGATCGACGAAGCGGTGTCGATCGCAGAAGATCCCTCCGGCCCCGCCTGTTACGATCCCGCGAAAGAAGAATGGCGTTTCGGATTCTGTCTACGGGCAGCTTTATCCGATTCAACTGACACCGGTTCCATCCGCCGTTCAAACTACCGCCGCCACAAAAACGAACTGCGGGTCATGCCTGCACCTACCGAGTCGTATAGAACCAGCCGTGCATCGGGCAAGTGGCCGACATTGCGATTGACCGCGAAACCTTGAATAAAATCCGGCTGTAATACGCCACGCTGCAGGTCGTACGGCAGGCGCTGCATACACACCACCGAGCAGTTTCCCCGGGTGTGAATATTCGTCACCATTCGATCGGCCACAAAATCCTCTACGGTCGTTTCAACCGGCGATTCCGCACCCTTGATGACCTGGGCCAGGGTCATGGGGATCATTGCGAAGTTGGCCTGATGTTCGATGAGCAATTCCACATCGTCGATTGACAGGTGGTTGGCGTTCAGAAGTCTATCCAATTGCCGGGGTGCGCTCCGGGTGGCATACAGAAATACCCCTTTGCCGTTCATCTCGCCGAAAACGTCGTCTTCGGTGAGAATCGCATGAATATATTCGGCAAAACAACCATGGGTGCGCGTTATGGTGTCGATGATTCCGGAATCCGGTCTGGTAAATTGTTTATCCCCGCCCCGATGAATCGTTATTTCGATATCGCGTTTGGGATCCAGAGATACGGCCGCCACGGATCGATACTTGCCGGAGGCGGCATAGGCTCGGGCAATATCTGCCACGATAGACCTGTCGCGCGAAAGGGTCATGATATCAAAGCCAAATGAATCGATATGGCGATCGTAAAAGGGCAGCGCCTCCGTGAATTTGCTAAATGCGCCGGCAGCAGATGCCTCCGGAAAGGCCAACTCCGCCACACGATGCTGTATCCGGGCTGCGGTTGCGGGTACGCGATACTGCACCTGCCCCATCTGGTTGTCCACAATAAACCCATCCGGTGGCCGGTTTTCGTTCAACGCCAGAATTTGAGCAGCCGTAGTCTGGATAAAATCGACGGTATAGGGCAGGGTAACGGAGGAGCTGACCGGTTCGGCACCGTTATCGTTGCAGCAAGTTTGCGTTTCAAGCGCCGTGGCCAGGGCGTCGTCGCCGAAAATGATATTGGCGGTGTCCGCCGGCTGAAACGCTTTGGAACGATGGATGTTCTCGGCGCCGATGATGACGGTGACATCGCCTTTCTGAAGCCGGCCGTTGAGTGATAGCATGAAAGCCAGCTCCACGGAGACGTTAAAGCCCGGACAACCGGCATACAGATCCAGGGCGACTGCATCGGGGCAAAGCCGGGCAAGCCGATCAAAAGGGTGTTTTACCAGCGGGCCCTGCTCGTACTTGTCGTCACCGACGTTGGTGGCGCCGACAATCATCTTGATGCGACGGGGATCGATAGCGGATGTGTCGAGCAGGTCCTGCAGTGCAATCAGCCCGATACGCTCGTCTTCGGGTGCCACCATGCGAGTGCGGACCCCGATTCGCTCCTCTATGGAGCGGCCCGTCACCGGGACGCCCCCTTTAAAAAACATGCCCTTGTTTTCGTAGATGGAATTGTCAACCCGGGTGCCGCCGTTCCAGGCGCCGGATGCAATGATGTCGAGTATGGCAGAACGACTCATAGGTTCACCTCGCACGGCATTAGAGGGTTTCATGGAAGAATTTTTCCAGGTTTTTCATGTCGGAAACGGTGTAGATTTTGCCGGGATAATCGCGGGGCAAGATCTTACGGAGGATCCCGGCCAGAACCTTTCCCGGTCCCACTTCGACAAAGGTTTCCGTCTCCGTTTCCATCAGCCGGCGCATGGAATCATACCACTTCACCGGGTTGCAAAGCTGCCGGGCCATCAAGGTGCGGATCTGGTCCGGATTGGATTCTTCATCGGCCGTCACGTTGAAGATCACCCGGCTTGCCGGCGCCGCGAAACCGATATCGTCCAGTACCTGCCGGAATTCTTCCTCGGCTCCCCGGATCAATTCGCTGTGCCAGGCACCGCTGACTTGCAACGGGATTGCCTTGCCACCGTTTTCGATCGCCAGCGACGACACAGCCTCAACCGCCTCGGCTTGGCCGGTAATGACAATCTGCTTTTCGGTGTTGTGATTGGCCACCGATACGATACCCTGGTCTTGGCCCTTTGCCACCAGCCCCTGCACGGAATCGATATCGAGTCCCAGTATGGCGTGCATGGCTCCGGCCGTTCGGATCGATTCCCGGTGCATCAATTTTCCGCGCCGGTGAACCAGGCGAAAGGTGTCTTCAGCAGTAATCACGCCGGCCGCATGCAGTGCACTGTACTCACCCAGGCTGTGCCCGGCCGAAGCGTCCGGATTCACCGTCTCTTTGCGGACAGCGGCCAAACAGGCGAGATTGACGGTCGTTACGGCCGGCTGCAGGTTGACCGTTTGGGTCAAGTCCTCCATGGGACCCTTGAAGCAGAGTTTGGCGATATTGATTTTCGCAATGTCACCGGCCATGTCGAAAAGCTCCCGCACGAAATCATATTCACGGTACAAGTCTTCGCCCATACCGACAAATTGGGAGCCCTGTCCGGGAAACAAAAA
>JAHEIV010000086.1 GCA_024639205.1 Deltaproteobacteria bacterium
CGACTTGTACGTAATCGAGTATGGCCAGTTCAGATGGAACCAGTCCGCCGCCGGCAACCTTGGATACACCTTTTTTCACTGCCTTGAGGTCGAATTGGGTAGCGAACTCCTTGAAGATGACCAGATGGGTTGCACCGGTATCCAGCAGGAATAGGGCATCGCTTGACCGGTTTTTGTGGCCGATGGTGACCGGAACCAGCACCTGGTTTCCCTGAATGATCACATCGGTTTCATAACGAATCTCTTCGAGTTCCTGTGACTGCTGCTCCAGAAGCTTGTTTTCCTCTATGGTCCGCTTCTGGTCCCGATCGCGATCCCGTTGCAGCATCAAGGTGCGCTCATCATCGGACATGTGATCGTAGGTTTCCTGGTAGGTTTTGACCTGATCGAGGTATTTTTCGGGCACGTTGGTCAGATCGTCCACAAAGTGGACCTGACCGTCATCGGTGAAGTAACGGTAAAATTCAGCACGGGAGCCGGACGGTCGCAGCAGGCTGCAAACCAGCAAGAATAACAGCGCGAGCATCATCGGGTTGGCTTTGTTCATCCGGCGATCACCCCTTTCTGCCAGGCCGGTGGCCCGGAATCATATATTATACCACAGCTTGCAGTTGATGTAACACCTGAAACCCAGGCGGTCAACAGCGGCTGCGATATTTTTACGATGTATGGGTTAGCATAGTCACTGGAGCCGCGACTGTCCACCTAACCGGAATTGGATCCGATCGACGGCTGATCCATCCGCTGGAAGCGGCTGAAAACGATTACACCTCGGAAGGGGGGCGTTCGGTGACCCAATGGGAAAGTGAATTGGCGTAATAGGTCAATACATCCAGGGATTTCGGGTCGGCAGCAAATTTGCCGTCCTGCTCGGTGATCATGCGCCGGATGCGGAGCATCTGCAGGGCGGTCAAAAGGTTCTGCCCGCGGCTGCGAGTGGAGGTAAATACCGGTGCACCCTTTGCCTGGATCTCATCGATGAGCAGGTTGGCATGCTGCTCGACGTCAAAGGCCGACAGGGGTGTCTGCGGGTGACGAACGAAAACTGCCGCTACCAGCGAAACCGGTAGAACCGGAATCAGATGTTCAATGGAATGCATCAGCTGCTCGGATATCTTTTTGACCTCGGCAAATCGCTGCTGTCGCTGCAAGCGGCTGAAGTTGACATTGTGCTGCCGGCAGTATTGCCGGATAGAGATGTAGGATCCAAAGTTGACGCAGGCATACCCGAAACGTTGCCATCGACTGGTCAGGATAAGGAAAAACCATTTCCACATGAGCCAGGCCATCGTTCGAGCGACAAACCAGAGACTGCGCTTTTCCGCGGTCGGATCAAGCGTGCGCAGCAGGCTGCGATCCTCCAGTGTGCGATCGTAGTTTAACCCGACCGGTATGAAAACTATGTCACGATCCAGCTCCGGATCGAAGGATCGCAACATATAGTCGACGATGCCGTATTTGGGTTTTCGCAGCAAGCCGTCACGGCTCAATCCCCCTTCAGGGAACACGGCCTGGCACACGCCTTCTTTGGTAGCCATGTGCACGTAGCGCTCCAGGACCTTGCGGTAGAGGGGGTTTTTCGAATTTCGACGAACAAAAAAAGCACCCATGGCCCTGATCAGCGTGTGCAATGGCCAGATCCGGGCCCATTCGCCGACCGCGTAGCTCAAAGTGGTGCGCTCGGCCGCCAGAAATGCCACCAGAACATAATCCATGTTGCTGCGATGGTTCATCACGAACACGACGGTGGAGTCGGCGTCGATTTCAGAAATGTTGCGATCGTCTATCAAGCCGACGCGCACGCGATACAGCAGACGGGCTACTTTTTTGGCCAGCCAGTATCCGGTGCGAAAGTAAATATAGGCATTGAAGGAAGGAACGATCTCGCGCGCGTAGGCTGCCACCTTGGCCTGCAGTACGTCACGCGGGACTTCTCGTATGCGGGATTCCCGGTTGATCGCTTCGATTACTTCGGAGTCGTATATGAGGCGGTCAATCAGGACCCTGCGCTTGGTGAGCTGAAATGGTCGGATCTCGATGTCCAGCCGGCTGCCGATGTCATCGATCAGCCGATTGACGCGCCTGCGTATGAACCAGCGGGTACTGGGGATCAGCACCCGGTCCAGGACCGCCACAGCGGTCACAATGAGCAGCAGCACAAACAACCAGAATGGAATGTTGATGGGGTCTGTCATGACTGGAGGTGAGCAGCGTGAAAAACCGTTCACGCTGCATTTAGTATAGAACGCCTGTATTTGCGTCGGCTGAAGGCCAGGCGGATCGGCACTGCCATTGGTCGATCGGCAGTTTCGTGCAGCCCCTTTTTTAAAACAAGCGATGATCCACCGTCTGATTCGGTGAATCACCGCTCAGGCTAAAATGAAAACTTGACACCGAACAGCCAGGCGTCATCGGAGAGCTTATCTTTTCTGCCGCCGCCGTCGTACTCGATTTCCAGCTTTCGAAAGCCGACATAAATAGCCGCATAATAGTTGATGTGAAAGCTGCCCGTTGTGTAAAACTCGAGGTAATCTTTGGTGTCACTGAAGCTAAGGACGCTTGGAGCGTAGGCAAGGCTTCCGAAAAAGCTGATCGGTATGTTCACGGAGCTTTTACGAAAGTCGTATCCGGCAAGAAACTCGATCGGCAGTGCATAGGTGTCCTGCTTGCGGGCGACAAAGTCGGTACTGCCAAACACTCCCTTCAACCCCAGGCCCAGGCTCAGGGCCGGCACGAACACCTCGTCCTGTAAAGCGAAGTTTATGTTGCCCAGCCAGTAATCCGGACCTTTCTCGCTGATGATAAACCCACCGCCGAAACGAATCGGCGTTTCAGCGGGATTGGGTCTAATGGCAACCTGGCCTTCCACGAACTTGTCGCCGAAATTCAAAACGAGGTCTGTCTCAAGCGCGTCAGCAGGTGACTGCAATGCAGCGCCCAGCAGAAAAACCGCCAATGCGATCGTCGTCAAGTATTTCATTCTTCCCCCTATTTGCTGTAGTGGTCAATGGGCGAATCATCCGATGTAGCGGATATCGGATAACCTTTTTATCCTAAGCCAAATTTCGTAATGGTTTTCAGGCAGAGCTTTTACCATGTTGATGACAATCGGTCAAATCAGTTCGGCAAACCCTCCAATCGACGGTAATAGCTCGATATCGGCCATCCGCCATCCGGATCATTTCATTCCCATTTTTCAATCCGCTAAAAAATCATCAAAACGGCCGGATGGAGCGCTACAGCACGCCCAGGAACCGCAGCCCGTCCCGGGCAAAAACCGCAGCGAACAACAGCAGCACGATCCCGAGAATGCGAATGGTAAAAACGTAGCCGCGGCTTTTAAGAAACCGGCGGGATTTGGCCGTCAAAACGGCGACGACGACTTTCGATCCGACCAGCAGCAGGTAGAGTCCACAGATAAAAATCACCGGCCCGAGCGGCCTGACACCGGCCGCTTTGATCACAATCGGAGCACCTATGGAAAACCAGAAGAGATACGGACTCGGGTTCAGAAAGTTCGCAATGATCCCTTTTTTTAATGACTTCGGGCGACTGCCGTCTGTAGCCAGCTCTGCGCCTCTAAACACAACACTTTCATAGCCAAGATACACCAGATAGCACGCGCCGCCCAAAGAAATCAGGCCCAGCACGAAATGGATGTCCTTCAGCTGCGATACGACAGTGACCGCCAGCAGCAAGATCGGCGCGTCGGTGATCAGCGGTGCCATCGCCACTTTTATGCCGGCGCCGGTGCCGTGTTTCAGGCTCTCGGTGATCACCAGCATCAACAGGGGACCGGGAGAGAGTCCACCGCTCAAGCCGAACAGGGCCCCTGTAACCAGAAGAGACAGCTCAGATTTCATGACATCCTGTAAATATAAAAGGGATCGCTGTACGGCCGGTGGTCGATCCGCTGCACTTTTTCCGGATGCCAGCCCGGAATGGCAAAATTGGCGGAAACAACCACGGTGCCGGGCTTGAGTTCCCTGCCCAGCTTGGTGGAAAGGTCGGGCAGGACATCCGGAAACAGGTAACAAAAAATCACGTCGGCATCGGACAGATCCGCTTTCCAGAAATCACGAAACCGGACAGATATACCCCGGCGGCCTATACACAGCAGCCGGGCTTTGAGGTAAGCCAGCAGATTCAGCTCATAACCGATGGCTTGGGCGCCAAACCGCCTGCGGATGCATCGCAGCACGCGTCCGTCTCCGCAGCCCAGATCCACCAGCACTTTTCCGGGTTTTATGACAACCGCATCCGCAAACGCCTCAATTCGCTTTCGCGGTGTGGAAACATACAGTGCCCCCCGGGTAACCGGCAGGGCAAACGCGACGCTCAGCGCATAGGTCATTTTGACGGCGAACAAAACGCCGGCCAGTACGAGAAAAGTCACCACCCAGCCTGTCAAAACAAAGCCTCTTTCAGAATTTCTTGGCTGCCTCGGCCAGCATCTGCTGCACGTCCGGCCGAAACCAGCACTGCATCATGGCAGCGCGCTTGGCATCGCGGCTGCGCTCGAATCTGCGCCGGATCGCCTCCGTACGGTTTTCCAGTATCAGGCGCATGGCATGCTGCGGCTTGAGGGCCAGTGCCCTGACGCTCTCAACCGCGCGGGCTTCCAGCGAATCTTCGGTAACAATTTCATTCACCAGGCCGATGGCCTCCGCCTTTTCCGGTATGATCAGCTCTCCGCCGAGAACGATTTCATCGGCGGTGCGCTCATCGATCAGTTGGCGCAGCATCAGATCGGCCAGGTAGGGCACCGGAACACCGATGTTGACCTCGTTGAGCCCCATCAGGTTGCGGCTGTCACTGATGAAACGATGTGTGGCGGTAAGCGCCAGAATGGTCCCGCCGGCGACGGCGTGACCGTTGATGGCCGCCGCCATCGGAACCGGAAAGGTGTAAAGATCCAGCAGAACCTGATCGAAGCGCTGCCAGAACATATCCATCTCCTTGCGCTGCAGCTGCAGCAGCTGCGGCAGGTCGAGTCCGATGGAGAAAAACTTGTCTCCGCCGGCCAGCACCAGGCCCCGGCAGTTTTCCCGCAACTGAGACAGGGACGCGGACAGTTCTTCCACCATCTCTTTGTTGATGGCATTGGTGACGCCGTTTTTGAGCCGCAATACGGTAATGTTTTCTATCTCATCGATGCGAATTGTCGACATGGGCCTTCTCCTGTGCAAAACCGGAAACGATAGGGAATAACAGTTGGCATCGGGTTTACGGGTTCATGCTGCCCTGTACATACCCGCGCAAATCCAGCGAAACATACCGAAACCCGACTTGACTCAGTTCGGATACGATTTTTTGCCGGATATCGGCGTCAAGGGCTTTGGTCAGCTCATCCGGCACAAGCTCGATCCGGCACACACTGTCGTGATGCCGAACCCGGCAGGTTGTAAAACCCAGATTCAACAGCACTTGTTCAGCCTGATCCACCATTTTCAGCGCTGCTTCGGTGATCGGCGTTCCATACGGTATCCGACTGGCCAGGCAGGCCATGGACGGCCTGTCCCAGGTTTCCAGGTTCATCTGTTTCGACAGCAGGCGGATTTCGGACTTGGTCAATCCGGCCTCCAGCAGCGGCGCCGCTGCGCCAGCCTCCTTTGCGGCCTGCATACCCGGACGGTAATCGCCCAGATCGTCCACGTTGGCCCCATGGGCCACCTGGGAGATGCCGAGTTCCTTGCCGATGGCGAGCAAATCCGCGAGAATGTTCTTTTTGCAGATGTAACACCGATCGACCGGGTTGGCCAGAAAGTCAGCCTGATGCATCTCCCGCGAGCGGACGAGCCGGTGGCGAATATTGCGGCTTTTTGCGAACCGAACGGCAAATTCCGACTCCCGCACAGGATGCACCGGCGATTGCGCCGTTACGGCAACCAGCCGGTCTCCCAAGATGCTGTGGGAGACAGCCAGCAGGAAAGTGCTGTCCACACCGCCGGAAAATGCCACCAGCAGCCCGTCGTAGTGTTGGATGATTTCCAGAAGCTTCTTTTTTTTTCTCTCCAGATCCGGTTCTATCACGCTCTTGATTTCCTCCATGCGAAAGATGGTCGATCCAAGCATCCCCTTTCCGTTGCGGGCGATGCAAGCGGTGAGTGAATGTAGAGCACAAAAGTCCGTATGGGTCAACGCGCAAGGGAAATTATGGTTTACAAAATGAGATGGCCCGTGCTAACTTTTTTTGCGATTTTCCCATTCGGGCAAAAAAAGAGGATACCATTATGTCGGAAAACAAGGTGCTGATGGTTCTGGCGATTTGCTTTGTGGTGGTTGCCGCTTTGCTTGTCGGCACCAGCTACATAAACATGCACAAATATTTCATTGTCGCCCGTCACGGTGCAGTGGAAATCTGGAAGGGCACCTTTTCACCGAAGGGTCGCGAGCGTTTGATCATCATGCCGGGAGGCCTGCCACCGGATCCGATGAAAAAAGTTTATACGCGGGAAGAAGTGGCACCGCTGGCATTTGCCTATTATATCGAAAAGTCCGATTCGCTCATGGATGTGCCCGGACTGCCTGATTTTCACGGAATCCGGGCCGATCTCGATCGGGCCCTTTCCTATGCCACCAGGGAGTCCCAGCGAAAAGAAGCCAGCATGCGAATCGACAAGATCGACCGCATGATACTGCTCTACAAGGCAGATGTCGCCGCAGGCAGAGGCACCCTCGAAGATCTGAAAACCGCCGGCAATTACCTGCAGCAGGCTTCAGCGCTGCACCCGGATGATATCGAAGCCAAACTGATCACGGAAAAGATGGCCACCATACAAAAGGAGATCCGGGAGCTGAGTCCGGAAATGCCGCCGGATAAAACCCCTTTGCCCGCAAAAGCCCCCGATGCGCCGGCACCGGAAAAACCGCTGCCCGCACCGAATGCTCCTGTCAAAGAAAAAATACTGTAAATCATGAACACCCGGCAATTGCTGATATTGGCACCGCTGGTGCTGGTCGTTATTCTGATTCAGTCGTATTTTTGGGTTCCCACGTACGAGCAGCAGACCCGCGGCAATCCCGCCCGACTGACCGAATATATCACCGCATCCATCGGCGACGCTTCCTTGTTAAACCCGATTCTGTCTGCGGACTCCGCCAGCAGCGAAATCGGCGGACTGGTATTCGAGGGTCTGATCGACCGGGATGAAGAGCTGCGCTTTCGCGGGCGCGTGGCGTCCCACTGGGAAATCTACGAAGAGGCCTATTTTTACGTAAATGAATCAGAAGAATTGCCGACATCCGGGGACGATAGGCCGTCAGCGGTGGCCGAGCGGATTCAAAGCGCCATCAGCGACACCGGCATCACCGACACGCAGCTCAGGGCGGCGCTGGACAATATTTTATCCGTGGAGGCCCTCGCTCCCCGCGACTTTTCGTTCACGCGCGATCTGAAACTTTCTGCCGATGACAGCGAATCGAGCAAGATTCGCATCGACGTATCGGCACCGGCCCGCATCAAGCTGACTCTCAAGCAGGTCGATCAGGACCTGTTCACCCATCTGGCCGCTGTTCTGGGAGAGCGGTATTTCGATTCTTTTCCTGCCCTGCGTTACCTGCGCACCGAACCGGACGTACCGACTGAAATTTTGGATCGATGGTCCCGCCAAATCCTGCCGGCTATAGAGCACAACCCTGTCATTGTTTTTCACCTGCGACCGGGTGTAAAGTTTCACGACGGCCACGTCCTTGACGCCGACGATGTGCGGTTCACCTACGAATCGATCATGAATCCCAAAAACCTTTCGCCGCGGGCCGCGGATTATGAACCGGTCAAAACCGTCGAGGTGCTCGACCCGCTGACCGTAAAGATTATTTACAAACGGTTGTACTCTCCGGCCTTCGGCACTTGGTACATGGGCATTCTGCCGCAGCACCGGTTGAATGCCGATGCTCTCACAGCCGAAGCACAGCGTCTCGGCAAAGACCCGCAAAAATTCACGATGCGCCACAGCACGTTCAACCGTCAACCGATCGGATGCGGACCGTTCGTGTTTCGCGAGTGGAAATCCGATCAGTACATCCGCCTCGACCGTTTCGATGGCTATTGGGAAGGATCTGCCAATTACCGGCAGTATGTGTACCGTATTGTTCCCGACCTGTTGACCCAGGAGATGGAATTTTACGCCGGAACGGTCGACAGCTACGCGGTGCAGCCTCATCAGGTGCAGCGTTTGAAAGACGACGAGCGCTTTCAGAACTTTTCCGGCGTCGCATTCGGCTACACCTACATCGGCTACAACATGCGGCGCCCACCCTTTGACGACCGGCGCGTGCGCCTGGCCCTGGGCATGGCCATCGATGTGAACAAGATCATCGAATTTGTGCTCTACGGCCAGGGGGCAAGCATCACCGGACCTTTTGTCAAACAGACCGACTATTACAATCACGCCATCCAGCCGGTGCCCTATGACCCGCAGGGAGCGCTGCGACTGCTGGCCGAGGCCGGCTGGACCCGCAATTCCCAGGGCTGGCTGGAAAAAGACGGCAAGCGCCTGCAGTTCACGCTGATCACCAACAGCGGCAACGACCTGCGAAAAGCCATTCTGGCCGTGGCCCAGGATGCCTGGAAGCAGATTGGAATCGATGTGCGCACCGATCTGGTGGAGTGGTCGGTCTTTATCCAGAAACGCGTGAATCAGCTCGATTTCGATGCTCTTGTGCTGGGCTGGTCGATGGGGATCGATCCGGACCTTTACCAGATCTGGCACTCCAGCCAGACGAACCCGGAACAGCTCAATTTTGTCGGCTTTGACAATGCCGAGGCGGACGACCTGATCGTCAAAATCCGGCAGGAATACGACCACGACAAACAGGTGGCCTATTGTCACCGGCTGCACGCCATCATCGCAAGCGAGCAGCCTTACACATTTTTATACGTGAGCAAGTGGACGGCCTTGCTGGACAGGCGGATCGTGATACAAACCACCGATGCTGCGGGCAATCCGGTGTATGAAAAAATCAAACCGACCAAGACCGGCAACTATACGTTTTACTTCAACAAGTGGATCAAATTGCCGGAAATACCGGTGTTTGCTGCCGAGGGATAGAGCTCGCATCAATATTGGTCGGTTTCACTCAAAAAGATCTCGTACCGCAAACGGGTAGACTTACAAGGCTAAGACGAAATCATGCTCTCATTTATCGGCAGAAGCATCATTCAGAAAGTGGTGACCCTTTTCTTTGTTTCCGTGATTTCGTTTCTGATCATTCACCTGGCGCCCGGAGAGCCCAGCCAGGTGGATCCGCTCAACCCCAAGTTTACCCCGGAGATGGTGGAACGCTTTCGAAAGGAATTTCACCTCGATAAGCCGCTGTAT